>NZ_AUEY01000056.1 GCF_000426225.1 Desulforegula conservatrix Mb1Pa | reverse complement strand
ATTATGGGAACTGTAAAGCCTTTTCCTTCCTGGTCAGTTTTGGATCTTCTTATTATAAAGGAGTATCCTTCATTATTTGTGGAGTCTGATCTGGTTAGATCCTCAAAACATGCTGAAGAGACTTCAGAACGTCTCCTTCCCCCGCTGGCAAAGGCAAAAAGCAGAACAGCCCTGTCCCTTATTCCAAAAATGCTGTCATCACAGGTTTTTATCATGGTTTCGAGTATGTCCAGGGTAGCGGCTTTTTTCTTTGTTGTTCTGAATCCATTGTTAACCGCTGCCCTTCTCGCCTTGGAAAGAAGAAATCGAACTTCTCCGGACTTGCATGGATTTGTAAGACCACGCATTTCGTGTGCTGAAGATATGGATGCTATTCTTCTTGTTATTGTGCTTATGGAATGCGGCCCTGATTTGGCCTTTATGCCTGATTCCATGAGAACTGATTCTACTTCGGGATCGAGGCCCATGAGATGATCAGTTATGAATTTTATTATGTCAGGCTCCTGAAAAGGCATGACAGCGTCAGCATCTGTAACGGCCCTTGACCATTCCTTGAAATAAAGGAGATCTTTCCTATAGGCTTTTCTTGTATTTTCTGGAGTGCCGTCCTCGAATATGGTTTTTACACGGCTTGAGACGTGTTCCGGAAGAGCCGGGACTTGATCTGTATTTTCTGAGGAAAAATATTCCAAAAGACGTTTCTTTATCTTGGAGAAAAGCCATATTCGGCCAGGGCTTTCCTTATTTTTTCTCCGGCATCCTGCATCAAATAGGCCTCGTCCGTTGTCTGGGCCTTGGCCTGATAATCACTCAGGCCCATTCTTTTCAGAAATTCAGAAAAGATCTCTGCCTCTTGTTCTGTCATATCCAGGGTTATTATCATTTTATCCCCTATGTTTTGGAGTTACTGACCAAATTTTGAGTAGGCCTTGATCCGAACAATCAAATTTCTAATGTAAGGAACCATCTAAATATTTATGAACGATGCTTGAAATAAGGGTCTGGTATGGAATGCCCTCTTTGATAGCTCTGATCTGGATCTGGTGATAATCTTTCTGACTTAGACGAAGATTAATGCGTTTATCTTTTTTCAAGGTATTGCCAACAGCCTCAATTGCCTTTTGTTTCTCCTGATTCAAATCATCAACAGGCCGCCATTCTTCACGTTCGATGGATTCCATTAATTCTTTTTCTTCTGAATCAAGAGGTTCGAATGATTTTTTATCAAATTTTTTCATTATTCCCCCTTTAAGCCGTACTGTTTTGTGTATTTGCGGCTTGGAAAAGCTGTTTTAAGAAAAATCTCGTTTTCTGTTTCAACAAAAGGCACAATTACAGCATAGCCTTCCATTTCGAGGATATATATTTTTTGATTCGGGTGTCCGGGATTTTCTTCAACAGCGAGTATTTTTCCTGCTTCGATCAAATATGCAATTTCTTCAAAACAGATGCCGCGCTCAGCAGTTAAAATTTTATTTTTTTCAGGACACCAGTGTAAATATTTCATATAAAAAAATATGACAATGTCTGCCTTTTGTCAACCGTGATATAAAAAACATTGCGTCCGATAAGGTAACATTATTGGACTTAATAACGGCAGCCAGGACGATTTTTTTATCAAAGCCTTTGAACTCTTCATTGGGTTAATGCTAACGTCTGTTCTCTGTCCAGGCGAAGAAATATTTTTTGCTGAAAATGTCAATTTAGATTCAAAGACCCAAGCCCAGAGTTGTCAATTAAAGCAAAAAAACATTCTATACTGACAGTTTTCAGCCGTTTTAAACTGTAAATTTAGCGTACGCTCTTAACGTACAGTTTGACACAGAGGCAGCTTCTGTGAAAAATCCTTTGGTACCCCGTGGACGCGGAATATTCCAACAATTTTCGTTTGACAATAACTTGGCGGCTGTTATATTATTTTTCGATTTGCAAAGTATCATCAGAAAAACCACCTAACGGTTTTCTTCAGTGCACAAAGTTCCAAAACCTAACATTTATCAATCATATTAAAAATTTTTCTTAATTGTTGAAATAAAGGAGGGGAACATGAAATCATCATCATCTGCGAATACAATTTCAAAGAAAATTATCGAAATAAAAGAGCCACAAAATAAAATCGTTGACCGCTTAAAAGCCCAGATGATCAGCGCTTCGGCACAACACCCGGGTGAAGCTTATAGTCGGATGCATAGCAGGCACAATAGATCCTAACGACACACTATTTATATTTAGTTTAAAAGCGGTATGTTTTTTTATGAAACATATAGTGGACTCAAGTTTTAAGACAGTAGTTTAAGCTGTGCGCAACCAAAAGGAAAGAGAAGCGATGAGTGAATCAAAGAAGAGAAAAGCGCACAGCCCCTGAGTTCAAGGCTAAAGTTGGATTGGAGGCGTTGAGAGGGTTAAAAACGATCAACGAGATAGGGCAGGAGTATGGAGTCCATCCAATAACGGTGGGTCAGTGGAAGAAGGAAATCCAGGAGCAAGCCCAAACGCTATTCGAAGGCAAGCGAGGCCCCAAGGCGATTATTGCGTATCGGGAGCCGGATCTGCTGTACAGTGAAATTGGAAAGTTGAAAGTGGAACTCGACTGGCTAAAAAAAAGTCAGGGATCAACCAGTCATGATATGGCAAGGGTGGATTGACAAAGGGGATAGGAATCGGTGGTTGATCAATGCGTTCTGGCAGGGGTATCTCGCGCCACAATTTATGCCTGAAAAGCCGGGGCGGGTTGTTGAAAGCGACCTGTTGGTCAGAGGCTTGATTGACAAGCAATACACGCTGCGTCCGTTTTATGGCAGCCGCAAAATGGTTGTTTTTCTCAAGACGGCAGGCCATACCGTAAATCGAAAGCGTTTACAACGATTGATGCGTGAAATGGGGCTGGCGGGGATGGCACTAAGCCCAAACACCAGCCGTCCTCACTCTTTTTACAAGATTTATCCATACCTGCTGCTCGGTGTTTCTGTGGTCAGACCCAAATAGGTATGGAGTACGGATATCACCTATATCCGTCTGGCGCATGGCTTTGCATATCTTGTTGCGATAATCGACTGGTATTCACGCCGGGTGCTCAGCTGGCGAATCAGTAATAGCATGGAAGCGGTGTTTTGTGTTGATTACCTGGAAGAAGCATTGAGAAACCATGGCAAGCCGGAAATATTCAACAGCGATCAAGGCGCACAGTTTACAAACGAAGTATTCACAGGTGTGTTGATACAGAAAGACATCGTCATCAGCATGGACGGTCGAGGTCGGGCATTCGATAATATCTTCGTAGAGCGGCTCTGGCGAAGCGTCAAGCATGAAGATGTGTATATGAAAGGCTACTCCACAATGAGTGAATTAACGGGCGGTTTGTCAGAATACTTCACCTTCTACAATGGCGAGCGTCCTCACCAGTCGCTGGCCCAGAAGACACCGGATTTGGTATACCGAACTGCAATAGGTGGAGGGGCCTTGATCGTGGATAAATACCCTCTTGTGGCGATGGTGGTGGATTCCCCTGTGGAGCGTAGCGGAACAGGGGAATCCACCACAGAAACAAAATCAGAAGCAACTAAAAAGCCAAAATCGGGACAGCGCCTTTCTGCTGTAAATGAATTCGAATGTGCAGCTTAAATTATGTGTTTTTTTGTCTTGGCTCAGGGGTCCACTTTAACACACCGCTTTTTTTATTTACACTCCCCCTCTTTCTAAAGCAGTTATTGGGCTTGGGGAGTTAGATAATACAATATGGGCAAGCTCTTATTGCGATATAAGTCACCTTATTGAACGATGATAATTGTTTTTAATAATGAAGATTAAAAAAAATAGTCTCATTTCTAATGAATATTTCCGTGATTGGTTTGAACTTTATTTTTTAGTTATGGATGAAATTGTTAGTGCGCCCATTAAATTTAATACTTTTTTGCACGCATATTCAAATTTAACTAATCTGCATTTATCTGAATTAACACGTCTTCAAAGGCAAACTTCTCCCATTGATTTTGATGCTGAATATTACCGAGCCACTGGCGCAAAATTTAATGACTTTTTCGTTACATCCCTACTGAAAAAGGCATTAATAAAAAATAAAGGTTTCTCTGATAATGCCATATTGGTCGATAATACTTCTTTTATCGGAATGCTTTCATATGCCTCGGTTTTGAAGGAGTTTAAAATTAAGATCGACCATGGCGATTTATTGTCAATCTTTGAGTATCTGCAAATATTATTAAAATGCCCGGTAGATGATTTGCATAACAGTATTACGCAGGATAAGTATATCAAACCTCTCGTCGTTATTTGCAGTAACGATGATTTAGAGAAAAAGGCGCTCTCTGTATTAATATCCTTTGCTGAAAACATGCCAAATGCCAAATTTTCAGTCGAAAAATTAGCAGCCAAAAATCTCCTCTTCATAGGGTCTTTTCATAAAATAGACGCCTTTTGTGTCTTAAAGATATCGTTTGGGAATAAGTTGTTTTTTGATGAAGTCTGTGGTGTAACAGGCTACAGACCTAATGTTTCTGTACTAAAAGAAAGAATAACTCTTGACGACATTCACTCTTACCTATCTTTACCTAATGACCCAGACCACAAAAGTTACGGTTTCTCCCAGCTAAAGAACCATAGCAAACCTCCCGTGGAAAGTTTTTTTATGGCATTAGAGCGATTTAAATCGCTAATTCTAACAGGTTATTTTGAAAAACTTGATTCAGTATCTCGATATGTTTCTGATATGTTTATGGGCTTGATATTGGATCAATCAGATATGTTAAAGGAATTCAGTGAGGATATCTTTATTTACCATATGAAGGAAGTGATTTCGATTATAAACGGATTCCCCGAAGACAATCATGACTTTGCACATAAACTAATCAGTCTCGAATATTTAAATAATTGCTTAATTCAAATACTCCTTTACATGAGGCCATACAAGAATCCTTTGGAACAGTTAATGGTGATGCTAACCAAAAAGTACGAAGGAAGTTTTTCCGATAATAGTTACTCTTTGTATTATATGCCAAACGGGATGAGGGGGCTATGCGCATGTTTAGAGGCAGCTATAGATCACTACAAAACACTACGTATCGGATATTTTAATGATCTGTATTATGAAACACAGCAGATGGTTAGAGCGTTTTCGGATAGCAAACAATTAGTTAACTTGACAAAGGGTAAGTATCCTACAGTTTTGCCTAATGTCCTTTTTTATGATTTTAAGCCCAATAATGCCAGAGTTTCAGAGATTGAGACATTACGTCTGGTTGATTTGTTGGATTACTGCGATCCTGTAAATTCTACAATAGTTTTGGATGTTACACTTAGCTATATATCAGAGCCTGAATTAACTGATTTTATCAAATTGTGTTCTTCCAGAATAGTTAATGGATCGATAAATCTAATTATTTTACAGAGTTTAAGTAAGTATTTTCAGTGTGGCATGGATAAGTTTTTGGGAGCATATATATTAAATCTATATTCGGGGAATAATTATTCTCTTTTTAGAAGAAAATTGGCGAAATATTCTGATAGCGGATTAATCTCAGATTCTTCACTTCAATATTTTTGCCATATTTTTAAGTATTCTCATGACCATCACTATCAATACATTAGGGATATTCAAGATAATGGTCAATTCTTGTATTCTCGGATTGGTCCGGAAAATATATATCCTGATGCAGTGTTATCAGAGAATGTAATTTCGATATCAAAACTGCACGATAGCCATTTATATTTAGGATTAAGCACAAACGATTTTGCACAAAAATATTTTCCGACTAAGAGAGTGGAATTCAACACCTTAATTTTTGAATATCTGAATAAGAAGTTTTGTTCCAGAAATCTTCAAATTGCCGTGAGGAATAGCCTTGGTTTCGCATCTTGTGTAATAAACAATGTTCATACGGCTATAAGATTTGTCGTAGGGCTTGAATCGAAAGAATTGATGGAAGAATATGCAAATATTATAAATGACATTTGTTGTGAATTAAATATTATTAAGACCGGATTAGTTAATCTGAAACAATCAGAAAAGACTTTAACATCGGATAACAAATATCAATATTTTGAATTAGAGGTATTGAAATTGGCGTAGAGATTTCTATTTTCCCGATAAATTGACAATAACCAAAATAATTACTTAATGGCTCAGTTCTAAATTTTCATGAAGGTGTGAATTCATATTCTTGAAAATATTGTTAAAATAAATTCCAAGCGGAAGGTCATAAAATGTCCCAACTTGTTGATTTAAAAGTCGGATTTACCTGCAACAACAACTGTATTCATTGTGTTGTTTCAGATAAGAAACACGAAAGTGATTTGTCCTTTGATGAAATCAAAGCACTTATTGAGAATTATATTTCAGAATATTCACAAATTATTCTTACGTTAACCGGAGGAGAAATTACTTACAGAGAGGACTACGGTAAAATAATGAGGTTTGTAAAAGAAAAAAAAGAAGCAGGATCAATCAAATTCGTGGATCTTCAAACAAATGGCCGCATGCTATCAAATGATAAAGTGTTGGAATCAAGCATTAATGTGGTTGATTTTTATTTGATAGCACTGCATAGCAGTAGTCCTCAAATACACGACTATATTACGTCTTCCCCCTCAAGTTTTTATGAAACGACGCTTGCATTATCCAAGCTGGTAACGAAAGTTGATGTGAATTCTATTGCTATTCAAACAGTTATCAGCAAAGTGAATTACAAAGGATTGACGGAAGTTTATAAATTTGCTCACGAACATTATGGTATTCGGGAATTTAATATTACATTTCCCCATCCTTTGGGGGTAGCATATGACAACGAAATCACACCAACTTATTCTGAAATAAAAAACAGCGTCAATGGGGCATTAAAATACTGCTTAGGTAAAGATATTAGCCCATATTTAGAGGCTCTTCCCTATTGTATTTTTGAAGAGAAGTTGAGGACATATGCGCTTGAAATATATAAGAAAAGAACTCAAGATGTTGTTGGTTTTGGAGGAAAAAAAGATGGACATATAGATTATAAAAAAGCTTTAGAGGATGGTTACTCTAAGTATGACACCTGTAAAAAATGTGAATATGATGATGTTTGCGCAGGTGTATGGAAAGAATATAAGCAGTTATACCCGTTAGAGGACATGCATCAAATGTTTAATCAATAAATATGAATGCATTGAATTTGGGGTACGACAACGATTCCTTCATTTTTGGGCCATAAGGCAACGGAACTCATGCCCAGAGATGATAAATAAGCTCTGGAGGACGCCTGTCCAAATCCAGCTCGTAACGGCCGAATCGATTTATATGCTGTGTCATGTAGGGGCTGAGCGCAGCTATTATGGCGGGATTCAGAGATTGTTCACTTTGATGTAAGTCGTTCAAAATACTGGAGAGGGAGAATACATTATAAAAAATGACACAGTTAGCGACGAGGTGTGATCAACGACAATTATTTTTCCGTGTCAGCGACAGTTATAATTCCCGATCCATTTCCTGCAATTTAGGGCATATTTTCTTCATTTTTTTTCCTCGTTAATTTTCTGTTTTGACTTTTCCAGTCTGTAGCTTGGCAAGTTAAGTTCAAGAATGATGCTATGATGTACAAGTCTGTCAATGGCAGCAGCGGTAGTCATGGGTGATTTTGATAGCCTAAAATTCCCCCAGTAAAAGCAGAAATGCCAGTCGAAAAATCCCCCAGCCAAAGACCTCTGATAATAATAAATCGTGATATAAGAAGGCATGATTATTTTAGTTACCGGAGGTGTGGAGGAATGCTGAAAATGGGAAACTATGAACATATACGTAGGTTGTCGAGGGTGTATGGGAAATCTATCCATGAAATATCAAGGGAGACAGGGTAGGCGTAAGGATTCCTTCGTAAATGCGTAAGATCGCCCGTGAACCCTTATCAAATATACGTTTCAACATCAACGGCATGAACAATATACGAAACAGTATTTACGTACACAAAAGATCATATTTGTTGTGCCCTATCAGTTGTCACCGTCTTTTACACGTTTGCGTTTGACTATTCCCATCACGGTATTTTTGCTCAAATTTAGTTGCCTGCTTATCTGTCGGTAGGATTGTCCAGCTGCCACCAGGCCTAATACTTTCGGCGCTAACTTATCTGACTTTACTCGTTGCCCAAGGCGGCGCCCGAACACCACACCACGGGCCTGTGCTGCTTTAACACCAGATCTAACTCTTTCACGCAACAGATCACGCTCAAATTCTGCTAATCCAGCCATCAACGTTGCTATAAGTTTTCCTTGCGCCGTCGATAGATCAAACTGCAATCCTGTTTGCGCGATCAGACAAACACCCCATGATTGCAGGTCGTTGAATGTTTGAAACACGTCCAATGTTGATCGCCCCCAGCGGGACAGTTCTGTTACTAAAATAACATCGATTTTTCGTGCTTGTGCGAGGTTCAACACACACTTACGTTTCTGGCGATCCGCCTTGCTTCCGGATGCGGTTTCTTTCCATACTCCTGCAATTGTATAGCCAGCTTTTTCAGCAAAGCCAATTAAATCCGTTTCCTGGCGTTTGCAGTCTTGATCATTTGTCGAAACGCGACAATATATTGCGGCAATCTGTCCCAATTGAACCCTCCCTGCAAAACAACCTTGGAACCGGCAATCCGCTGTGGCAGAATGCTGGTCTTTTTATAGATTACTTTAAACGATACACCTATCTTGAAACGTATATTTGATAGGGGTTTAAGGGAGATCTTACGCATTTACGAAGGAATCCTTACGCCTACCCGAAAAGAGCTGGTTACTATATCCGCATAGACTGTGGTCATAGGTTGATGCCTTATGGCCCCAAAATGAAGGAATCGTTGTCGTACCCCAATTTAGCTAACCTCATTTTTTTGTCCAGTATTTCCAATGAGAAAAATGCTTATTGAATTTATAGAACGTAATGATTTGCAATGATTTTTGGGCAATATTTAATGAGGGTTTGCAAACAGGCGAGCAGGGGACGTGAGATATAAGAGAGAAACCTGCACCGTATCCTTTCGGATTAATAAGCTCAAATTCACCTTCAAACGTGTAATTCTTTATTAATTCACCCTCCCATTCATCAATAAATTTTTCACCAATAGTTGATATGTTTTTACAACAACATGTTGGATAACCAAGCAATAGCCCTAATTTATACTCATGAGGTTCATAGGAATCGTCTGTTTTCTGTACCAGATCAGCAGTATCTTTATCTACCGCAACACAAATATATCCCCCTTCATTAGATGAAAAACCAAAATGGTTTTCTGTACACCATGTATTAAGCTCGTGTTTTGTCAAATTTCTATCAATTTTTATTCTTAATGCAGGTTTCAGATTTGCCAAAAGAAGTAGAAAATCAATGTAATTTGACTTATTCAAATCACTAGGCAAAGTTTCAAATTTTTTAATAGGGAAAATTATTTTTTTTGCCATAACATTGACATCTGGCCACTTGTTGATGGAATTTCTTCGAAACCTGCCGCAACTGCCGCCCGAATGGATGCGATATTATCTTTTCTCATTGAAGCATAGATCTTTGAGTAGTTACTTTCTTCACATGCTTTTTTATAGGCTACTTTGCCAATCCCTTTCCCCTGGCTTTTTTGGTTTATAAAGATTTTAATATCGGCTTTCTCTGTATCTTTGTTAAAATTGATAAATATTTTTCCCGCTCTTACGTCTTGATGAAAAATATGCCAGAAAAAACCTCCCAGCATGCCCCCATTTTTCGGAGATCCTTTCCCTTTTATTAGAGTTATAATATCTGGATCAACCCTATCACCTGTTCTTTTTTTCGTTGGAGGTGGGGCAACATAGCGGCGTTTGTTTTTCTTTGGCTTCAAGGACTTTTTTCTTTTTACGCTGCGGACTTTTTTCTTTCCTGATATTTTAGGAGTGGACATGCTCATAACACGTTTTCTTCCTTTAAATTTAGTCGGTTAATCAGATCAGTCACTTTTAGGCCTACAGAATTCAACTCTCTTAGAAGGCAGGTCATGCCTTCTTTCCAATACTCGGATGGATAAAAAGACGGCGACACTCCAATACTAACATGTTTAATTCTGCTAATTACACCAGCTTTAGATATCTTTCGGCAAAAAACTCCCATAGCCTCCTTTTGTTCATCTATACTCAGGTTATGTTTTAGAGGATAATTTACCCAGTCAGTTGATCCATTAAACCTGTTATTGAAATAATCCATATCTATGTGAAGAAATATGTCAGTTTCTGGATTGATATTTTGAATTATTTCTGAGAAATGAGGCGTTTTTAAATAAATATTGTTTTTTCCTCTCTTATTGGCTGGTCCGTCGGTAAAATTTATTGAAATCCTTTTTTGCCTTGGATCCAGTATGGTATCAGGATCGGTGCTTTTATTGATATATCGCGAAGTACTTTCTACTTGTTGCATTAAATGCAACACATCAACATTTTCAATGTAATGAATGAGTGGAGTCATCATACTACCAACCGTTATTGCCCCTGATTGAACAGCATTTTTAACACTTTCAGGATCAGAGAAACTTACGATGTTTCTGGTAAGCATGTCTATACATCTGCCGTTATCCACACTTATTTGGGGGGACATGAGATCTGTATGATCATCAAGATGTATTATCGTGAGATTATCTGGACGGTATCGGGTTTCAGACATAAACTTACTCCACCCGTATGCTATCCAAGACTCTAATAAACAAAAAAAGCTTTGCTGGCCTTCAATATAGAAAGATCCCACATCTTCTTTGTTTATTCCTAATGCTTTCAATCCTTTTTCTACGTTTTCACAATATAAAAAATTGGAACGTTTCAATTCCAAATGATAATGGGTAGGGGTCTCTGATATTCTTATCTCATGATCAGGAAAATAATCAAAAATAACATCCATACTTGATTCTTCGTCTGGAGGCAGCCTCTTTTTATCAATTTCTATTATTTTACTTTGCATTTACTCCTCTTGATAGTTCAGGTTTTCCCTGGCATATTCCCTATCAATTTCAGCACTGATAAGCTTTTTTGCATGGGTAATCAGTGTCATCATTTCTTGGCAATAAATTGTTGGGTTGTCAAAGCCGCTTGATCGTGAATACCTATGAGGTAATGAACCGCCGCCGCAAATGTCTCTCACATCACATGATTTACATTTTATCGGAAGGTTTTTCATATTTAAAAGGTTATTATATTCTTCTACCTTTCTGTGATTTGCCGCTTCTTCAATAGTTGCGTTTTCCAGCGTTATCCCCATTTGTGATGCGCTTTCATAGGCTACTTTTAATATGTCAGTTGTATGATAAGATCCGTCAGCTTCGATAGTTAAGTAACTCAGTTTTCCAAATCCAAAAATATCGGAGGATGTTTCAACCCCTATTAGTCTTTTCAAGATACTTTCAAATGTCTTAAATGATAAGTCCTGATATTTGTCGAACCATAAATCGAAAATTTTTATAAGCCAGTCTTTATAAATATCCGGGGATAAATCACGATATTGAGGGGGACGTTCATAATTAGCATCAGGTAGAAGTAAATCAATATTGCAAAGACTTGTTTCCTTATAAAAGTTTAACAGCTCTTCTGGTTCAGCATATGGATTTATAACACCAATAACTCCCTGAAAAAGGTGTGGATGTTTTTGAAGCTTCTGTATCCCCGAAAAAACATGGCGAAAGGACCCAGCTCCGTTAGCCATTTTTCTGTTTTTGTTGTGGACATGTTCAGGGCCATCAATACTAAGTGATATTCTGATATTTTTCTTATCGCATTCTTTGAGAAAATCGTCTGTCAAGAGTGTTCCATTGGTTTGTAATGAGAACTCGACACACGCCGTATCTTTTAAACGATTAAAAATAATATCTGTATATTTCAAAAGAAGGGACTTCCCTATCAATAAAGGTTCACCTCCATGATATATGATGTAAACATCTTTTATGTTTTTCTCTATTACGTATTCTTTCAACCTGTCAGCAAACAGGCGGATGTTCTTTTTTGACATTACAGGAGGATAGCCTTTCCAAGACTGGTCCTGGTGCTTAAATACATAACAGTAACTACAGTCCAGATTACAGCGGGCAGAGACTCTTAGAAAAAATGTTTGAATGTTTTCCAAAATAAATCCTTTAGCTTTTTAATTGGTTGACCTGAATATGCTTATCGACAATTTATCTACAGCATACAGGGGTTCATTAACCAAAAGAACGGTTTGTCCTGCGCCCCCTCCTAAGCCCTTGCTACATGCGGCCTGCAGAGAAAAAATCTATTTTCATTTACAAGAAATAAATTATTATAAGTTACTGTATTTTAACAAAAAAATTGATATTTTAGTTTTCATGTTTGTAAATTAGCTATGTTGGGCACAGTATAGACCACTTATAGCCACCCGACATTCTTGGCCCACTCGCCACTTTGCTTCTTGTATTGCACAAAATTGGCATGGTCTTCCACCTCACAAGTCAGTTCACCGTTTTCATTCCAGTCCATGACGGTGCCGTTTCAGCTATAAGCCCCGTTCATTCAGCAATTTGTAAACGGTTGATCGCCCAATGCCCATTTGTTTTGCAATATCAGTAGCGCCTATTCCATTCTTATGCAATGCCTGTAATTTTATAGTATCGATAGTGCGTTTACGACCAAACTTCACCCCTTTGGCCTTAGCCTCGATGCGGCCTTCATTGGTGCGCTCAAGGATTCGTTGGCGTTCCGCCTGGGCGACCGCCGATAGAATGGTGACAACCATTTTGCCCATCGTGCCTTCGGTGCTGATGCCGTCATCCAAAAACCGGATGGCAACGCCGATTTGATCAAATTCTTTGATCAAGGCGATCATATCCGCCGTGTCTCGTCCTAAACGGTCAAGCTTCTTGACCAGGATTACGTCGCCTTCTTCGACCTTGACCCGCAAGGAATGCAAGCCGTCCCGGTTGACGTGGCTACCGGATGCTTTGTCGGTGAAAATACGGCTGGCTTTAACCCCCGCTTCCTTTAGTGTCTTGACTTGGCCATCAAGGGATTGTTGGCTGGTGGATACACGGGCATAACCAAAGAGTCGCATCGCTAAAACTGTCTCCTAAATCGATTAATGGACGGGGTGTCTATTAAGTACGTGAAAAACGATTTTATAGACAGTTTATTTCATATGAATTACCCTGTCCACTAACTTATAAATTAGTGGACAGTTAAACACTACTGTCAGAGCTTTACCCATATTATCAGCGGCTTGATCAAATATTGGCCAAAGAAATCCTGAGTTTTTTGCCAGTCGGCTGGCAGCATATAAACTTCAACGGCAAGTATGAATTTTATAATCGAGGGGATGTGCTTAATATTCAAGAAGTTATAAAGAGTCTTGTTGTAAGTTTTGAAATCGATCTTTCCTCGGAAGGCCTCATGTAGCAAGGGCTTAGGAGGGGTCGCAGGACAAACCGTTCTTTTGGTTAATTAACCCCATCTTTGAACTGATTCATGACCATGTGTTAATTCACTAGCTGTTTCGGCTATTCCAACTATCAAAAATTTTAGCCCTGATCCCTCGTCGCTAAGCTGTTTAACTAACTCAGCTACTTTCCACTTTACGTCCTTAACAACTACATCTATTTCATCTAATAGGAATAGAGCATCTAATGATTTAACTTGTTGAGCAACCCAACTTGGAGAGGATGCTCTCTCTTCAAATCCTTTAGAGCTGGTTGTATTAGTAGTTTTAGTATCTATTCCAGCACTTACAACAGGGATATTTAACCCTGCTTTTCCGCCTTCCGCCTTTTGATGTTGAGAAGAAGTAATTTGAATATTAATCCCAACTTCATTAAGCAGAGATTCTACAATAGACACGAAATTATCTTGGCTATCACAACGTTTTTTTATTACTTTCCCTCCAGCCAATCCTTTTAACATATCAGCTGAAACATTGGCTAAAGAGCTTTTACCAACACCACGATCGCCAAATAATACTGAGTGTTGCCCAGGCGTATTAAGTTGCCTAATTATATTAGCAACTTCTTTACTGCGCCCAAAAAATAATTTTTTATCCATTATTGGTTGGTAAGGTGTAAAAACATATCTTACACCAGATTTTATGATCATTTGTTCTTTATCTAAATCAAATAGATCCATAATTTTCTTTGTTCCTTAAAATAAAGAAGGAAAGTTAACGCAAAATGTTTTTTTACATTTATTATTATTTTAATGCCTTATTAATTTTTTCAATCAATGCTTTCCATTGAGCTATTTCATTTTCTAATAAGTTTGAAGCTTCATTATTGCGCGCCCATCTAAGAAAAGCTTTTGCTAACCTAAGTTTTGAAAAATTCGTGATTTCAGAAGAAAATATATCTATAATTGGTCTATTTGGCTGGCTATTTGCCGTATTGGATATATCCCAACCCAATTCAGATTGAGCTACTTTTAAAAGTGTTTCCCGAAGTAAGTCTTCAATTTCAGGCCTATTTACAGATCTATATTTAAACAAACGACACAAAAGTCCCACAGACGATTGCGTATTTTTAAGTCCATAAGGCTTTTGACCATTTTATGGACTCCCAAAGTTACACTGTTTTAGGGCCTGCCAAATTGAAAAGTTTCGTGGTGACGGCAAATGAATATACGCCGTAAGCATCCAGCCAACCCCATCTATTCAAGATAAAAGAAGTATGCCAGATTGTTTTCAAGAATTTGAAAAGGATTTGTCATGTCGAAATGTGAAGATAAAAAGAATCTGGCTGAATACTGGGGAAAAGAGATATCTGAATGGAAGGCGAGCAGTCTGACTGTAGTTGAGTACTGCCGCAGAAAGAATATTGGCAGGCATCAGTTTTTTTATTGGAAGAGAAAGCTATCCAGAAAATCCGGATCTGTAGAGTTCATTGAGGTGCCAAGATTAAGGCCTTCCCCGGTCTTGACTCCGATTTCGTTGAAAACAGGATGTTTCACGGTGGAAATAAAATCAGGCTTTAATCCCGCAGATCTTAAACAGGTTTTAAGGGTTCTGGCAGAGCTATGATCGCGCATCTTGAATCAACAAGAGTGTGGCTCGCGGCAGGATCCACGGACATGCGCAAATCCATAAACGGGCTTGGCCTGCTTGTTGAGGGCGCAATGAACCTCAATCCTTTTTCCGGGAATCTTTTTGTATTCTGCAACAGAGGCAAAAATATAATCAAGATTTTTTACTGGCACAGGAACGGGTTTTGTCTCTGGCAGAAGAGGCTGGAACGCCAGAGGTTCAAATGGCCCGAGAGAAAAGAAGACGTGAAAGAAATCGATTTTCGGGAGCTTTTATGGCTTCTTGATGGTCTTGAGATTTCAGCTCTCAAACCGCATAAAACCTTGAATTTTTCCTCACTTTTATAAAGAAAAAAGTAACAATAAATATATTTTTATACTATAAAAATAGCATGAAAACAGGAATTAAAAGCCTTCACGACAATGCTTCAATAATCAGGGAATCGCTTAAGTCTGCGGTATCTTCTCCCGAAGTTTTTGATGATAAATGTCAGCCTGTAATTGACTATATAGAAGAACTTGAGGGCAAGATCCGCATTCTCCAGAAACAGGTGTTTTCGAGTAAAACAGAAAAAAGACCTGCTCCTGAAAATGATCCTCAGATGCTTCTTTTTAATGAAGCAGAAACAGAATCTCCCGAAGAACAGGCTCCTGAAGAAGTCAAGGAAGAAACCATCGAAGTTCCTGCCCATAAAAGGGTGAAGCCTAAAAGAAAGCCTCTTCCAGAATCGCTCGAGCGCGTAGAAGTTGTTCATGACATCGCCGAATCCGAAAAAGTCTGCGGATGCGGCACCTGCCTTGAAAAAATTGGAGAGGAAACTTCCGAAAAACTTGACATAATACCAGCTAAAATAAGGGTGATTCGCCACATCAGGCCCAAGTACGCTTGCAAAAAATGTGAAGGAACAGAATCCGAAGGCCCAACCGTAAAAATCGCGCCTGTTCCTGACCAGATCATCCCCAAGGGAATCCCATCAGCAGGACTTCTCGCATGGATAGTGGTTTCCAAATTCTGCGACAGCCTTCCGCTTTATCGTCAGGTTAAACTGTTCGAAAGAATCGGAGTCACGATTTCAATATCCACAATGGCTTCGTGGATGATCCAGGTTGCGGAAAAATGCGGCCCAATGATCGATCTTCTGAGAATGGAGATTCTTTCAGGCCCATGCATAAATATCGACGAGACAACGCTCCAGGTTTTGAAAGAACAGGACAGGGCAGACGAAACCAAATCGTATATGTGGGTTTTCAGGGGCGGCCCGCCAGAAAAGCCTTCTGTTATTTTTCAATATTCCAGGACAAGATCAGGCTCTGTTGCCAAGGATTTTGTTGAAGGGTACAAAGGCTATTGCCAGACCGATGGCTACGCTGGTTACGACTGCCTTGAGAAAGATTCGGAAATAAAACTTCTGGGCTGTTTCAGTCATGCAAGACGTAAATTCATAGATGTCATTGACGCTCGCGGCAAGAAGGACAAGGGAAAGACCGGCAGCGCTGAACAGGCTCTTGGATATATCCAGAAACTTTACAGGATAGAGCGTTCCGCAGCTGACAGAAAACTTTCTCCTTATGAAATTTTTGAATTGCGCCAGAACGAGGCAAAGCCTGTTCTTGATGAATTCAAGTCATGGATGGATAAAAGGGTTGTTCAGGTGCCGCCATCGAGTCTGCTTGGCAAGGCTCTGAAATATACGCTTTCAAACTGGGAAAGGCTTATCCGTTATATTAAAGACGGAAATCTCAAACCTGACAACAACGCAGCTGAAAACGCAATCAGGCCTTTTGTCGTAGGCAGAAAAAACTGGTTGTTCGCTGGGCATCCCAACGGAGCACATGCTTCATCTGTTCTTTACAGCCTGGTCGAATCAGCAAAATCAGCGGGCCTTGAGCCATATGCATATCTGAGATTTCTTTTTGAAAAAATACCGCTCGCTCAGACTGAAGATGATTATCAAAAACTGTTGCCCCAAAGTATCACAACGGAATATCTGTCTGTTTTCATCAGTAAACTGTAGTTGGCTGGATGCTTACAAATCGACCCATAAAATCCTATGGGACTTTTGTGCCGTTTGTTTAAATTCTCCCTAAATTAACGCCAAGCATGAGGGGTTGGGGGAAAGTGACGCAACCGAATGGTGCGCCGCTTTTCCCAGTCCCTATCAATGCTTTTGTTCAGTTATTATAGTTTTAAAATCCAGTTATATATCCATATTATCTATTCTATCCTGAAGGTAATTTCTTCTTTCAATTTCTTCTTTAAAAGAATCCATCGATTCCATATGTAATTTCAATTTATCCACAGCAGTTTTTTCAATGTGGATTGGCAAGCCAGATTCAGCATAAATAAAACCAAACTTAGTATTTTCATGATTTTTTAGTAAGGAGATACCATTTTCAATAGCTTCTATTAGTTTAAGTTGCTCTTTTTCATCATACATCAATATTTTTGAAATATGTGGGACTTCCAAAGTTTCATAATTGGAAGGGATGAGCCCAAAACCATCCATCTGAAAAAAAAAGGTAGGACTTGCATGAACAGGAATATTTCGGTAGTAAGTTCTTAGATCTATTAATGTTTTATAAAGGGCTTCTATTTTTTTATCTTCAGAAGGTGATATAAAAAATTTAAATCTATCAGACCACTCCATTTTTCTAAACTCATTAAAATTTTTGTTCTTTCTGTTATTGAGAGAAAAACATGAATCAAAAATTAGTTCAGTTAAAGAAAAAAAGAAAATAATTGCTGATATTAAATTATATTCTATTTTCTTACCTTTCAGAACAGCTTGATTGAGTATATCAGAAAGTATTTTTTCAGGTTTTTTATGTTTCTTACCAGAAGATTTTCCTTTAGCTTTTAATGTCTTTCTTGAATTATCTAAAAAGTAACTATAAAAAGCTTTGATTCTCCAAAACTGATTATATATTGATATATTATCATTACGAAATTCATCTTCTGCTATTTTTTGAATATCTTTGTTAAGAATTTTTGCTGCGGCAATAAGTTTCTTTTCTATTTCTTTTGATTCTTTTTCACTATCATCAGGGCCAAAAAGTCTCCATTTATATCGTTTCCAATCAGAAATAATCCATTTTTTGTTTTTATAGTAAATGCAAACTTCCCAATCGGATTTGTCTCCACAAGAATATAATTCTTTACCCAACCAACATTGTAGTGCCATTTTAACCATATAAGACGGAGGGCTTACAGATTGAATATAAGAGCATAGTTCTTCTGTTTTGTCCCATTCCGAAATTTCTACAGAATAAAAAATACGTTCAATTTTATCTTTACTTAATTTCATACATTTGAAACACATATACCGAAAAATATAATATTAAGCGTTATAGAACCCACTCAGCACTCAGAGTCTCAGCTTGCTCCAATACCAATTTTATAGCCTCTTCCTGCTTTGACGGCGGATATTTGTATTTCCTCAGAATGCGTTTAACCATCAGCCTCAGACTTGCCCGCACGCTGTCACGCACAGACCAGTCAACGCTGATATTTTTGCGTAAATTTTCAGCCAGCTCATGGGCTATTTTCTTCAAAACCTCATCACCCATCTCAAGCACTGCTTCCTCATTGTTTGCCAAGGCATCATAAAAGGCCAGTTCATCAGCATTCAGGCCGAGTTCTTCGCCGCGGCCAACAGCCTCCTGAAACTTTTTAGCCATTGCAATGAGTTCTTCCATCACCTGGGCTGTTTCTATGGCTCTGTTCTGATATCGAAGGATTACATTTGCAAGAAGCTCTGAAAATTTGGCCTGTTGTACGACATTGGTTGCAAAGCGAGTTTTTATCTCGCCTTCAAGAAGTCTTTCCAGAAGCTCCACAGCCAGATTGCGTTCCGGAAGGTTGCGTACTTCATTCAAAAAATCATCATCCAGAATACCGATATTCGGCTTATCCAGACCCACGGCATCGAAAATATCCACAACGTCTTCAGATACCAGAGCTGATCCTATGATCTGCCGTATAGCCATTTCACGCTCTTCGTCTGCTCTTTTCTTGCTGCTGATTTCCTTTTTGGTCAGAAGAACCTTCACGGCCTGGAAAAAAGCCACTTCTTCACGCACGGCCTTGGCTTCATCAAGAGTACAGCAAAGCGTAAAAGCCTTGGACATTGCAAGAGCAGTATCGCCAAACCGTTTTTTTCCGTCTTTAAGTCCCAGCACATGATTGGCAGTTTTAGCCAGAAGGCTGTGACCGCTAGTTAGAAAATCGCTGTAATCGAAATCGTGGAGCATGGAACGCAGCACATCGAGTTTTTCTTCCAACACAGCAAATGCTTCATGGGCATCGACTGTCGGACGACCGCGCCCGGAGCTTGCTGTATATTCTTTGAGAGCCTGTTTCAGATCATTTGCAATTCCGATGTAATCGACAACAAGTCCCCCCTGCTTGTCCCGAAATACTCGATTGACGCGGGCTATGGCCTGCATCAGATTATGGCCCTTCATTGGTTTGTCCACATACATGGTATGAACGCATGGCGCGTCAAAGCCGGTCAGCCACATGTCACGGACTATTACAAGACGCATCGGATCGTCAGGAGCCTTGAACCGTTTTTCGAGGCGCTTCTTTATCTGTTTGGAATATATATGCGGTCTCAGCAAAGGCTTGTCACTTGCAGAACCCGTCATTATCACTTTGATCATGCCCTTTTCAGGGTCTTCATCGTGCCATTCAGGACGCAGGGCAATAATAGCATCATAAAGATGGACGCATATATCACGGCTCATGGCGACTATCATTGCCTTGCCGGTTTGGGCCTTATTACGTTCATCAAAATGTTCGACAAGATCAGCCGCAACCTGTTTGATACGCGGATCAGCACCGACTACTTTTTCAAGGGCCGCCCATTTGCTTTTAAGCTTGGCTTGCTGATCGTCTTCCTCATCTTCAGCCAGTTCGTCCACTTCTTCGTCGATGTCCGGCAACATATCCGCATTCAGCCCCAGCTTGGCAAGGCGGGACTCGAAATATATGGCCACAGTCGCGCCGTCGTCCTTTGCCTGCTGCATGTCATAAATATGGATATAATCGCCGAATACTGCCCGCGTGTCCCTATCTTCAGATGATACAGGCGTTCCGGTAAAAGCAACAAAAGTCGCATTGGGCAGAGCGTCCCGCAGATGCTGGGCATATCCCACCTGATACCCTTTGGCATCACCCTTGAATTTGGCTTCAAAGCCGTATTGGGTGCGGTGAGCTTCGTCAGCTATTACAACGATATTGTGTCTGTCCGAAAGTACAGGGAAGCTGTCTTCATCTTCGCCTGGCATGAATTTCTGAATGGTTGCAAAAACAATTCCGCCTGATGGCCTGTTGGAAAGCTTGGCTCTTAAGTCCTGCCTTGTTTCACCTTGAACCGGCTGCTCACGGAGAAGGTCTTGAGACAGAGAAAAAACTCCGAATAATTGCCCGTCCAGATCGTTTCTGTCTGTAATGACAACAATGGTCGGGTTTTCCATTGCTTCTTCGCGCATTACCCGTGCAGCAAAGCATGTCATGGTGATGCTTTTTCCAGACCCCTGGGTATGCCAGACAACTCCGCCTTTCTGGCTTCCTCCGGGCCTTGATGCAGACACAACCTGTCCGATTGCAGAACGCACGGCATGAAACTGATGATAGCCCGCAATTTTTTTAACAAGAGTTCCGTCATCTTCAAACAGAACAAAGAAGCGCAGAAAATCCAGAAAACAGTCAGGAGCCAGAATTCCGCGTACAAGGGTTTCCAGTCCGTTGAACTGTCCGAGCGGATCAAGGGAAATTCCGTCAATGGTGCGCCAGGCCATGAATCTCTCAATATTTGCGGAAAGAGATCCCATGAGTGCATCAGTTCCGTCAGAGATTACCAGTATTTCGTTATACTGGAACACATCAGGAATCTGTTCTTTATAGGTCTGTATCTGGTCGTATGCTTTCCGGAGATCCGCGTTCTGATCAGCAGGATTTTTCAGCTCAAGCAGAACAAGGGGCAGTCCATTAACAAAAAGAATGATATCAGGCCTGCGTGTATGTTTTGCCCCCTTTATGGAAAACTGGTTCACAGCAAGCCATTCGTTGGCCTTTACATCTGAAAAGTCCATCAGCCGGACAAAATCACCCCGTGTCTCGCCGTCTTTTTGATATTCGACAGGAACGCCATTAACCAGCATATTATGGAAGGCCCGATTTGCGGCAAGTAAAACCGGAGTATCCAAATTAAGGATTTTCTGCAATGCGTCTTCACGGGCCACAAGGGGAACAAGAGGATTAAGGCGGCTGATAGCGTCCCGCAAACGGCTTACAAGAAGCACCTGGGAATAATTGCCGCGTTCAGGTTCTGAGCCATCCGGCGCAATGTCCAGTCCGTAGCGATGGCTATACCCGATACTTTTAAGCCATTCCAGGGCTTCCTGTTCGAGCTGGTCTTCTGTCATTTGATAACCTCCCAATGGCCGCCCTTGGCTGGGCCTATACGACGCAAACGGCCTTCATCCTGCAATTTTTTAAGATTACGTTCTATAGACCGCGCTGTGACCCCGACTTTTTCTGCAAGTTCCGGAATGGTCATGGAGCTGTTCAGGGAAAGTTCCCCTAAAATTTTATCAGATGTTTTCACCGACGTTTTCACCGACTCTTTTACCGACGTTTTGGAAAGTGCTTCTGTCATGGCATCGTGCAAAGCCTGAAGCATGAATTCTATGAAAGGTGTTGAATCGGCCAGTCTGTCTGCTTCTGCCAGAGCCTGATAATATTCTTCCTGTCTGCTTCTGACAACTGTCTCAACCGGAAGATAAGCAAGCATGGGCTTCCACTGGCTGAGTATCAGCGTCTGCCATAAACGCCCCATGCGTCCGTTGCCGTCTGAAAAAGGATGGATAAACTCGAATTCATAATGGAATACGCAACTGGCAATAAGTGGATGAACAGGCGCAGATTCAAGCCAGACAAGAAGATCGGACATTAGCGCAGATACCCGGCTTGGAGGCGGAGCCATGTGAACCAGCTTCTTGTCATTATAAATACCGACTCCGCCTGTGCGGAAAGAGCCAGCTTCATCAACCAGCCCTGTCATCAGGAATCCATGAGCTTTCAGAAGATCCCCCAAGGAATGCGGTTGCCAGCTTGTCAACTGCTCATAGGCAGTAAAGGCGTTGCGGACTTCCTGAATTTCACGGGGCAGACCAAGAACATGCCTACCTTCAAGCACCGCCGTCACCTGCTCAATACTCAGGGTATTATTTTCGATTGCCAGAGATGCCTGAATGGTGCGGATTCGGTTATTACGGCGCAACTGCGGGGACAGGGAACTGTCATCAGACAGAGACCATCTGGTCAGAAGCTCGACAATATCTGCTACCCGCTGAAGTATCTGAGGAGTTATGGAATATGGGGGCTGATAACTCATGAAACCGCCTCTTCGACCATGGATTCTGCGTCTGGAAGGCGTAGTTGGCCGGATATTAAACGAGGAAGCAGAGTGTCGCGGAGTTGGGTGAGGGTTTTTGATTGTTTTTGATTGGCAATCCAACCTTGAAATATGACAGATATATATTCATTAAATATGCTCATTAATTCATTGTTATCGGGAATTACTAAGCAAACTGATTCAATACCGTTTGTACTTATATTGGGTTGAGCACTACCAGATGCCGCATTAACGACTTGTTCAAAAATAAATTTGTTTTGGAATGCTACAAATATAAACCAGCTATTATTAAAGCCTTGTAAATTAGAATCAAATTTAGCAACTCGCTGGTTCAAATAAGGAACTTGATCTTCTGTTGTTACAATAACACCAGTTTTTCCAATTGTTGCACCAGTCATGGCAATAACAATATCTCCATCTTTCAAACCGAACTTTTGGGTTTTATTTGCTATTTCATCTGCAATAAATTGAGCATCCAGTAAATCAACAGTTCCATCTCCGACAATATTTTTGATTTTAACGACTGGAGACCCTGCATCACAAAACACCTCACTTTTATATGCGAAACCTCCTTTGACACATGAAATGTCGCCCAGCGTTCCAACTTTCCACCCCTTCGGAATCAACCCAAGTTCCGATTCCTCGAAGCTGTCGGGAAAGAGCGCGGCTGTGTCTGCGTCCATGCCTTCAGGTTCTCGGCCTTCCTGTTTGGCTCGCACCGGGTCGAAATCCACAAACCACGATTTAAAAATGGCCTGTGCTATGGCTTCGAGGGTTTTGTTGGTTTCGCGCAATAGGGTGATGCGATCATCTAATGTATTAAAAAAACTGGCTATCCTTATTTGTTCATCTATTGCTGGAATGTTTACTGTATAATTTTTTAAAATATCTGTCTTGAGGTTTGTAAAAACAGAGCCATTACCTTGCGAAACAAGATTTGTGCGTTCCACCAACAAAAGCCAATATGCAAAATTTTTATCCAGTTGTTTAAAATTCCGAAGAATCATCCATCCATCATGAATACAAGCATTGATTTTCATAAACTTAGGCAATCCAGGAGTGGCGCTATTTGATAAAATCAGCTCCCCTGGAAAAACTTCAACACTTGCCTTAACTCCACTCAGTTTAATTCGCTCTTTACTTGTCCTAATAAATCTAGAGTCTTCTGCCGTAGCATCAGCAATTTTGATCCATGGCATTCCCTCATCGCCAAGGTAATCATGTATTGGTCTTGGTGAAGCTCCTCTTTTTATGTCACATAATTCTTGGAATTGATAACTTCTCCAATCAGAACTCATACCCCAGCCCTCCAAGCTTCTGCCTGATAAGTATGTCTATTTCCGCACCCTTTGCCATCTGCTCACCAAGTTTTTCTGTCAGCTTCTGCATCTTTTCCGCAAAGGCTTCGTCGTCGTCCTCTACAGCTTCAGCACCGACATAACGCCCTGGTGTCAGTACATGGCCGTGTTCTGCAATTTCGGCAAGCGAAACACTCCGGCAGAAACCAGCTACATCAGCATATTCAGTGTCTGCTTCTTCATCACCGCGCCATGCTTGCACAGTGTCTGCAATTTTCTTGATGTCATCGTCTGTGAATTCAATCTGAACACGGCTTATCATGGTTCCGAGCTTGCGGGCATCTATGAAAAGAACTTCACCCGGCCTTCTGGTCTTTTGCTTTACGAGGAACCAAAGGCAGGCCGGAATCTGGGTGTTGAAGAATAACTGACCAGGCAGGGCAACCATTATTTCCACCTTGTCGTCTTCAACCATGGCCCTTCTTATGTCGCCTTCTGAATTCTGGCTTGAAGACATGGAGCCGTTGGCAAGGACAATGCCTGCACGCCCATTAGATTTCAGGTGGTGAAGCATATGCTGGAGCCATGCGTAGTTGGCGTTGCCCTGGGGCGGTGTTCCATAAAGCCAGCGAGGATCTCCCTCAAGGCTGGCGTGCCACCAGTCGGATATATTAAAAGGAGGATTTGCGAGAACAAAATCAGCCCTTAGATCAGGATGCTGGTTGCGTACAAAGGTGTCGCCAGGCTCTTTTCCAAGATTGAAGTCAATTCCGCGAATGGCAAGGTTCATGGCAGCCAGTCGCCATGTGGTCGGGTTGGATTCCTGACCGTATATGGAGACATCGCCTATTTTTCCGCCATGGGCTTCTATGAATCTTTCGGACTGAACAAACATACCACCTGAACCGCAGCAAGGATCATAAACCTGTCCCTGATGAGGAGCGAGTATTGCGACAAGTGTTTTAACTATGCTTGCTGGTGTGTAGAATTGTCCTCCCCGCTTGCCTTCTGCACTGGCAAACTGACCGAGGAAATATTCATATACCTGTCCGAGCAGATCGCGGGAACTCTGGCCTGTAACTCCAAAACCTATGGTTGAGACCATATCCACAAGTTCACCCAGCTTGCCGTCTGGAAGCTGAACGCGGGCATAACGTTTGTCGAGAATGCCTTTAAGCTTGGGGTTTTCGGTTTCTATCAGGGAGAGAGCATCGTCTATACGCTTTCCTATGTCGGCCTGCTTTGCCTGCGCCCGCAGACTTTCCCATCTGGCCGCTTCAGGAACCCAGAAAACATTGACTTCCTTGTAATAGTCGCGGTCTTCCAGTTCTTCTGCCAGCATTTCAGCGTCTGAGTCAGGAATAAAATAGTCGTCGTTTTCATCGGTAAAACGTTTTGTCAGCTCGTCTCTTCTGGTCTGGAAAGTATCTGAAATGTATTTTACAAAAATAAGGCCAAGTACGATGTGCTTATATTCGGCAGCGTCCATATTGGCTCTCAGCTTGTCGGCTGTGGCCCAGAGTGTCTTCTTAATGTCCTCGATCATGTTTTCCTGTTCAGTGTCAAAAATAACTGATGAAATCTTATTTAAAAAGGATGCGGGCTTTTCTTTAAAAGAAAAAGACGTTAGCATTATTCATGCAAATAATTCAAAGGCTTTAACAAAAAATCATGTGGACTTGTACTCTTTATGTCCATCTTGATACAGATGATAGATTCATTTTTCATCGCTGTGGATAGAGTACAGGCTTTTTTTCATGAAGATTTTTAATAGCAGTTTGAGTTGCTTCTCCAAAAATATTTTTCCTTTTCCATGCGACTTTCTTTTTAAATAAATGATTATTCTTCAGCCTTTTTTAAAGGCTTTAATCCAAAAAGCTCCCGGTCATTATCCCTTACTAAAAAAGAATCAAGCAGTTTAGCAAGAGCTTCTTGATTCTCTATATATTTATTAATCAAATATGATCCTGCCAGAATCTTTCGTCTTGTATCTATTTTCTTTGCCTGGTTTCTTTCCATAGCTTCAAGCTTTGTTACTTTTGCCTTTAGCTGATGTATCTGTTCCTGTCTTGAAACTGCCTTGCGTTTTTTATTTTTATTTTCC
>NZ_AUEY01000055.1 GCF_000426225.1 Desulforegula conservatrix Mb1Pa | reverse complement strand
TAAAGCAGCTGTAGAGCATCCATCCTTCAAATGGGTCAATATAATACTTGGTAACTTAAAAAATGCGCTCAAAGGTACTTATCATGCAATTAATCGCAAGCATGTTCCGCGGTACCTGGCAGAATTTCAGTACAGATTCAATCGCCGATATGATCTGCCGTCCATGATTCACAGACTGATTTATGTTGCTCTTAGGACTCCACCCATGCCATCAACCATGCTTTCTATGGCTGAAGCAGAGTGGTAATCAGATTAGTATATGACAAGGTCGCAAATAGTTCTATTACCGTCATTCTGGAGCAGGCCGGAATCCAGAAGTGACTGAAATTTCTGGATGCCGGATCAAGTCCGGCATGACGATTAAGCCATTTTTGACTTTTTGCGGCTCCATCAACATATCAGGGGTTTTTTATTTTTAAGTCAGAAAGTTGGGTTATGAATGTACTCTATCTTCTAAGTCAGCGGCCGGACAGCACTGGAAGCGGCATCTACACCCGGGCGCTGATAGCCAAGGCAGCCCAGGATGGTCATCGGTGTTCACTTGTTGCGGCTGAATCAGCGTTCGATGCTTTGGATGTTAGCGGAATCAAAGCCGATCATATCCATATGGTTACCTTTGATAATCCGCCCCTTTCTTTTCCTGTTCCCGGAATGAGTGACGTTATGCCCTATCCAAGCAGCCGTTTCATGGATCTGGATGAGCGCCAGTTAGAAGCCTATGAGAAAGCGTTCACACAGGCGATAATGGTCGCCGTTGAAAAAAACAGGCCGGATATTATTCACAGCAACCATCTCTGGATAATGAGCGCTCTTGCCCGCAGGCTTTACCCTGAAATTCCCATGGTGGTGAGCTGCCATGGAACTGACCTTCGCCAGTTCAGGAACTGCCCTCATTTAAGAGAGAGGCTCATTCGTAATATTCCGAATGTAGACATGATATTCGCTCTAACCCCCCGCCAGAAAACTGAAATCTCAAAACTCTACGGTATGAATGAAGAAAAAATCCATGTTGTGCCCACCGGCTTTGACCCGGACATTTTTTATCCGAAGCCAAAACCCGCATCTCCTCCATTCACCCTTCTTTATGCCGGAAAAATATCTCAATCCAAGGGTTTGGTTCAGCTTCTCGAAAGCCTCTCGCATAAAAGACTCAGACACTTACCAATCCACCTTTACGTGGCTGGTTCGGGATCAGGACCTGACAAAGACCTGTGCAATGCCATTGCCGAAAAAATACCTGACAAAATAACATTTTGTGGTTCTCTTTCTCCCCGTGACCTTGGAGGTATGATGCGCAAGGCCCATGTTTTTGTACTACCTTCTTTTTTTGAAGGATTGCCGCTTGTGATCATCGAAGCTCTGGCCTCGGGCTGCCGAATTGTGGCAACAGATCTGCCTGGAATCCGTGAGCTTGTTGAAGGGCTTCAGGGAAACTGGGGTCAGCTCATAAATCTTCCTGATCTTGAAACCATAGACCGTCCATATGATAAAGATATGCCGCTGATCCGTGAACGGCTTGCAAGCGCTTTGGAACTCCAGATTATGGAATATGGTGAAAAAGAAGCACTATCTTCTGATTTTTTTAATGATCTCAAAGAAAAATATAGCTGGGAATCTGTGTTCAAGCATGTGGAATCAATTTACACCGATCTTGTCATGCAAAATGTATAGCTATTCTCAATATTCAGAGATTTTTCCATTCAGACAATCGATTTGACATGGGGCTGCCTGAAGATTAAATTTTTGCCGTTATAACGAATATTTCTTCATTCAAGGCGGTTTTGTCGATGATAACGGATGTGATTCATGAAAAAGGCTCAGGCACGATCAACGAAGACGCAGTTTCTCTTAACGGGAACCTTTTCGGGGTTTTTGACGGTGCCACAAGTCTGACCAGAAACACATACGAAAACGATAAAACCGGAGGGTTTCTGGCCTCAAAGATTGCCAGGGACACGTTCATGGAAAACCACGGCCCTCTTCCTCTTCTTGCCGAAAAGGCCAACTCAGCCATCTACGAAAAAATGCTTGAACATGGAGTCAATGTCTCGGACAAAGCATCTTTATGGAGTACCAGCTGCGCCGTGGTTCGCATAGGAGACGACCACATAGAATGGGTACAGGCCGGAGATTCCCTGCTGCTTATGATCTATGACGACGGCAGTTTCCATATTCCCGTTACAGACTACGACCATGACAGGGAAACACTTTTGATGTGGAAGGATATGGCAGAATCTTCAGGGGAAAAGAAAATTTTCGATCTTCTGAAAGACCAGATCCTGAAAATCAGGGCAGAAATGAACGTGACCTACGGCGTCTTGAACGGTGAAGCCGACTATGCGAGGTTTCTGAACACAGGAAAAGCGCCAAGACACAATGTTAAACACATCCTTCTTTTCACAGATGGTCTGTTCCTCCCGTCAGCGTATCCGGACAAGGATCCGGACTTCAGCACCTTTGTCTCTATTTTTCTTGAAGGTGGCCTTAAGGCACTCAGAAACCATGTGCGTAACCTCGAGATGACGGACCCGGACTGCATAATCTTTCCTCGTTTCAAACCCCACGACGATATTGCCGCTGTATCCATTTCACTCTGAATTTATGTGTGTTCCAAGACCTGTGAAATTTTAAGGGTTTAGGAACATGTTTTTTTTAAAATTTAATTATTCACCGGAATTGAAAAGCGATCTTTTTTATTAAAGGCCGCTTTTTTGAAAAAAAGCTGCGCAAAAAACTTATGGTTTATAAGGGATGCCCAACTATACTTCAACATGCGAGTGTAGGCTTTAAGTGCGGCTCATATTCTTAAGAAAAAATCGACATCGAAACCATAAAAATTTTTCGATGTGGCAGGCATATCAGTGATGAACAAAATATGATGTATGAAGTCTCTATTTGTACATATGCTTCCCCCCCCCTAAAAAAGCATTTCATTCCAAGAATTTTGTTATTATATTTTATTCAGAACATAAAAAAATGTGGCTTTGCCTGATTTTCAGTTAAAAAGTGCCTTGTAGGTTAATTTGCCATCAAAACAAGGGTGATACGTCGGATTACGACGCCCTTTGTCCTTAATCCGACGTTAAGCAGGGTGCCTCCGGCGGGTCGCTTTTTGGAAAAAGCTCCGCAAAAACTTTATGGTTTTGTTAGTAGACAAAAATACTGATATTTTTAGAGTCTTACAAATGTTCAGGCCATGACCTTTTCAAATATTACTGAGAATTGAGCATAGCCACATAAAAAAATGGAGCCATGCAAAGGTCCTTAATGTTTGGGGAAATAAAATAGCATCGGCTCTTTTTATTTTTTTAAAATATTTCCACTAAACATCAGCCTCAAAGGAAAAAATATTGACAGATAAAATTATTTTTTATGATGCGTCCCTAAAAAGATGGCGAATGCTGAAATTTTTGGGCGGCGCTTTTTTATCCTTTGCACTTGTTTTTTCTGCTCTTTTTGTACTGAGCCTGGTTCACCTCACTAGTTCGCGTATTCCTGATATTGTTAAAGAACCACATAGGAGCATTCAGCACAGTCCTTTTGCTTTTCCAGAGAAGAAAAAACAACTTCAGCATTTTATGCTTGATAATATATATAATGAATTCAGGGTTAATACAGAGAAAGAGAATTCAAAGGCTCTTAAGGCAGGCAGATCTGAGTCTTCGGATAAAGGCGAAAAGATTGTAGCAGGCTTTTACGCTATATGGCAGGAATCCGGAATCCATTCATTAAAGGCCAATGCCGACAAGCTGACCCATATTATCCCTGAATGGCTACATTTGAAAAATGACGGAGCTGCAATTGACTTTTCAGACTGGGACCCTGAAACGGTCTACCTGAATAAGGAAGTAGTTGAAACTGCCCGTAAAAATAACATTTCAATAATGCCTCTTATAAATAATTACGCAGACAGTAATTTTGATCCTAAAAGAGCTCATGCCCTGCTTTCAAATCCTGATAATCAGCAGAAATTTATTGCAAGTATCAAGTCCTGGTTGAAAAAAAATGATTTTCAAGGGGTGAATATCGACCTGGAAAATCTGTATCCCAATGATTACAAACTAATGCATGGTTTTATGGCCAAGCTGGCAGATGCTCTTCATGAAGATCACTTAGAAGTTAGTATTGATATAGAAGCCGGAAGTAGTGATGCTTATTTCAAAAAAATGGCGGCATCTTCTGATTTTATTGTTCTGATGGCTTATGATGAACATTCTGCTGAATCTGAACCCGGTCCTATAACCTCATTTTCCTGGTACAGCAAACTCATGAGTCGCATAGCCTCTATAATTCCACCGGACAAACTGGTCGTCGCACTGGGCAACTATGCGTATGACTGGACTGAGGGCAAACATCTGGCTGAATCAATTACATTTCAGCAGGCGCTCATAACTGCGAGGGATAATTCTCCGGACGACAAAGCCGAAGACATTATAGACTTTGATCCTGAATACTTGAATCCAACCTTTAACTATGAGGATGAAAAAGGGCTTCAGCACGAAGTCTGGATGCTTGATGCAGTTTCTGCTGCAAACCAGTGGAAGTTAGCGGCAAACTATCGCGTTCGTGGTGGAGCATTATGGGTTCTTGGATCAGAAGATCCTTCAATCTGGAAATTTTTCAACCACAAAAACATCGAAAAAAAACCTGATATTCATGAGCTTGAGGAAGTGAATTTTCCGTATGATGTTGAGTTTATTGGTGAGGGCGATATTCTAAAGCTGAAATCCCATTTGCAGAAAGGCTCCCGCGTTCTTGAAATAGATGAAAAAACAGGGTTCTGCACAGATGAGTCATACAAAGCCATGCCTTCATCCTATGTAATAGAGCGAAGCGGACTGCAACCAAAAACCGTGGCTCTGACCTTTGATGATGGGCCTGTATCTCCGTATACGGCCCAGATTCTTGATGTTTTGAAAGAATATAAAGTGCCTGCCACATTTTTTGTAGTAGGAGATAATATTGAAAACAATATGGAGCTTCTGGAACGCATATGGGACGAGGGGCATGAAATAGGCAATCACACTTTTACTCATCCAAATATTGCAGAAGTATCTGAAAAGAGAGCCTTGCTTGAACTTAATGCCACTGAAAGAGCTATCCAAAGTGTAACCGGACGGTCAACCATTCTTTTTAGGGCTCCATACAATGCAGATGCTGAACCAACAAGCGCAGAAGAAGTCAAACCAATATTGCTTGCGTCCATGCAGGGCTATGTGACTGTGGGAGAATACATTGATCCCCAGGACTGGAATCCTGAAATTACAGGTAAAACAGGAATTAAAAAAAGAACAGATCTGGATATAGCCAATCAGATGATTGAAGAGCTGCACGCCGGACACGGTAATGCCGTCCTTCTTCATGATGGCGGTGGGGACAGATCCCAGACTGTGAATGCCCTGAAAATTGTCATACCCCAGCTGCTAAAGGAAGGATATAAATTCGCCAGGGTTTCTGATCTTATGAACACCTCCAGAGACGCAGTCATGCCAAAGGCAGCCTCAAATGAGAAAATGTTGATAAGGGCTGACAGGGTAGTATTTGAAGCCGGTTATTATTTAAATACATTCCTGACCATTGCATTCATAGCATCTATTGTGCTTGGAACACTCCGCGTTCTTTTTGTTATCATCATGACGCCTCTGGCACTGAAAAAAGAACGTAAAATGAATTATGACCCATCATGGCAGCCCCGGGTGAGCATTCTTGTCCCTGCATATAATGAAATGAAGGTTATTGCAGCTACGATTAATGCGGCTCTTGAAACCAGTTATTCCAACTATGAGATAATTGTCGTTGACGATGGCTCATCTGACGGGACTTCTGACGAGGTACAGAGGCTTTTTGGAGATGAGGAAAGGGTTCGTCTGGTAACCCAGAAGAATCAGGGCAAATGGGCTGCCCTTAATAATGGCATCGCCAATTCATCAGGAGAAATACTTGTTTGTCTGGATGCTGATACTTTGCTGGAAGCCAATTCAGTTTCCATGCTTGTCCGTAGATTCTGCGATCCAAATGTAGGAGCTGTGGCAGGCAATCTTAAGGTCGGTAACAGAATTAATATTCTTACATTTTGGCAGGCCATTGAATACATAACAAACCAGAATATGGATCGAAGGGTGTTCGGCCTGATGAACGCTGTCACAGTTGTTCCAGGAGCTGTCGGAGCATGGCGCAGAGAAGCGGTTGTCAAGGCAGGCGGGTTTTCAAACGACACTCTTGCAGAAGACATGGATCTCACATGGCGCGTTAGAAAAATGGGCTACAGGACTGAAACCGAAATGGAGGCAATTGGCCATACCGAAACTCCTGACAATATGGGCGCACTTTTCAAACAGCGTTTCAGATGGACTTATGGAACTCTTCAGTGCCTCTGGAAACATAAAAAAATGCTGTTTAAATACGGTTTTTTTGGCTGGGTAATGCTTCCATCAATGTGGCTTTTCCAGATTATATTCCAGATTCTGTCTCCGATTGTTGATTTGCAGATAATAATAGCTCTGCTTAAAATGATACAACCACTGATCACAAGAGGTCTTCTTAATCAGGACTGGCAACCGCTTCCAGGTGCTCTTGCCAATCTTTATTATGTAGGATTTATGTACAGCTTCTTTTTTGTCATAGAATTTATTAGCGCCTTGGTCGCCTTCAGTATTGAAAAGGAACGTAAAAATCTTCTCTGGTGGCTTTTCTGGCAGAGATTTGTATATCGGCAGCTTATGTATGCTGTTGTACTTAAGGCATTTAAGACAGCCCTTAAAGGTATTCATACAGGATGGGGTAAACTTGAGCGTAAAGGGATAGTAAAATCTCACTGATTTGAATATGCTAAAAAGCGATTTCTTATGAAAGGTCGTTTTTTTTGGTGCGGTCGATCAAGGTTGATTGTTATAGCGGGTGAGAATCCCGCTCTGGAAGGCGGGCCGGCCATCGGGTAGCTAAAGTGTTGTTGGAATCAGACAAAATTCAGGGTACGTGTACCTAATGCTGTGCACAAGGACGACCACATCCAAATTCAACAACATTGTGGAGGAGAGGAGGCTATATATGGCAGCTCGGGGTGATGAAATACCTATTCAAAGGTGATGGCAAAAATAATAATAACGATCCGAATAATTACATAAAATCAAACATTGCCGGTAAAAAAGCAGATGGCCATACCAGAATCAAAATCGCGAGGATTTGAATCCATTGTCATTCCGCCTCCTCTTCTTCTGGTGATCGAGGATGTGGGATGGTGGAGCGGGTACAGCAGGCCTGAAATGAACCAGCCTTTCAGGAGCGGCATGGGAAGATTGCACTGCGTTGAAGATTATACAGCCATAATCAGGCTTGCAAAGGCGCTTAAGACCCAGATCGTTGCAGGATTTGTCCTCTGCGAGTGGGACAGGACAGGCCTCCTTGCCGATCTTCCGTCCTCGACATGGCTGGGGGCACAGTGGAAGGGCTGCAAGGACGGAATCGGATTTCAGGATAAGGTAGTATCCATTTTAAATGAAAATCCTGGATATGTGAATATTGCCATGCATGGAATAGGACACGAATACTGGGTCGACGGTGAGGCATCCAGAAGCGAGTTTCATGATGAAAACGGGGTTATGCGTGACAAGGAACAGGTGACAAGGCATATCTCTATGTTCGAAAAACTGCTCCTGATGAGTGGACTAAATGCCCCGTTTCCACAGATTTTTATTCCTCCTGCCCTGAAACACAGCTTTGGAAACGGCGAGCAGGGTTTTCAAAAGATCCTGGCAGATTTTGGTATAGACTACGTGATAACTGTTTTTGACAAGGCAAAGCAGTTCGCCCGGCCCATGCATAAGCATGTAACCGAAGAATGCGGTGTCACACTGATCGAACGCGGGGTAGCCCCTGTTTCATGGGATAGTGTATCTGCAAAACCCGAATTTCCCTTCACTCATCCTATTGTCCCGATCCATTGGGCCAATATTCTTCACCCGATTCCTGAACAAAACGAATATGTGATTGACAGATGGGCAGAATTTCTGGCAAGCGGTGCACGGCTTAATGGTTATATCTTTTTCCCTGATGCTTTAACCGCCCTTTCCCAGATCGTTTTTTACCGGTTGACCCGTATCGAAGCGATCAACGGAGGCGTGGTTCTCGATATTTCCGATGCGAGGAGTGTGCTTCCGAAGCAAATCCGCTGTGAATTCTATGCAGAACTTCCTCCATCGGCAAGGATCAGGGAGCATGATGGCAAGCTGGCCCCGGCGGATCACATCCATGAAGGTCTGATCCAGTTGCTTCCGTCACCTCATGCTGAAGAAATCCATATTTTTTTCTGAGCAGGTGAAGAGCCGGAGGCATTCGGATCAATGCCTTATTACGAGCAAAGGACGCTCTAATCCGACCTACGACTTGGCCTTTTTTTACGGCAATTTAACCATACAATCCATTTCATATAGACGTAATCTATTTATTTGTTGAAGATGTATTAATCTTATCAATTTGAGTCTGAGATCCCTTGTTGCTATATATCAAGCCTGAATTCATTGATGTTATTACAAGGAGGGAAAAATGTTCAAAAAAATCGGCGTTATTTCGGTAATTTTGCTTTTTGCGGGATTAACAGCATCGGCTTACGCAGGCCTTGAAAGTTTCAAGGACGAGGCAGGCTCAATCAGAATTGCGGGTGGGACGGCTCATATACCTGTGATGAAGGATATGGCCGAAAAAATCATGGTCGCAAACCCTAAAATCACGGTGACAGTTGCCGGAGGCGGTTCAGGAGCAGGAATCAAACAGGTAAGCGAAGGAATTGTTGAAATTGGCAATTCAGGTAGGGAGCCAAAACCCGAGGAAATATCTGCAGGAGGATTAAAAGTCTTCAAATGGGCGATCGATGGAGTCGCAGTTGCCGTTCATCCTGAAAATACCGTGAAAGCCCTGACATCAGCCCAGGTCAAGGATATATTCAGCGGAAAGATTACAAACTGGAAAGACCTTGGCGGAAAGGACTGTGCCATAAATGTATATACCAGGGATATTGAAAGCGGAACACGCGAGGTTTTCTGGGAAAAGGCCCTTTCCAAGGGAGAAATAACAGACAAGGCTGTTTTCGTGAAATCAAACGGTGCGATGAAAACATCGGTCGCAGGAGATTCATGCGGAATAGGCTATGTGTCTGCAGGTCACATCGACAGCACAGTTTCGGCGGTTTCCATTGACGGCACAGAACCATCAAAGGAAAATATCCTTTCAGGCAAATATGGCATTGCAAGGGGACTTTACAGCTCAACAAAGGGTGAGCCCAAGGGACTTGTGAAAAAATTTCTGGACTATCTCTTCACAGCTGACGGTAAGGCCCTGATAACTGAAAAAGGTTTTATTCCAGTTCAGTGATTTTTATAAAAGGCTATGTTCCCTTTAGATGCTGAAAATCGAGATACTAAACCTTTTTGTAATTCTGAATCTTGGGGGACTTTTTGTAAAAAGTTCCCCAAACCCCTCAAAAATTTTATCATTTTGTTAAATGACTTTTCTAAAATATGAAAAAATAGAAGTTTTTTGCGGAGCTTTTTTACAAAAAAGCGACCCGCTTGAGTCACTCGGCCTATTAGCCGTATAATTATCAGGCGAATAAGCTTTGTCTGACTTTGGCCGATTGGGTTATACAGCCTCGCCGGCACCAAATGTTGGTTCTTTAGTATTGGTGAATAGTCATACCAATCCCAAATCAAAGGGCTATCTGTGTTGGCATCGTCGTCAGCTCCTCAACGTACAAACCACGTACGTTTGCGTCGTTTCCTCCTTGCCGCCTTGATTTTATCTTTGATTTGAAAATGGTATTATATATATTTTTTATAATTTTTATTTTTATGATCAAATTACGAACCTCGATAAAATTATTTTTCAGGCTTTCCGCCACAGGAACGGCATTAGTGACTGTGCTCATATTTGCTTTCATGCTTTTTTCAGGACTCCCCCTCATAAAGAGCGGAGGTCTTTTACATACGATTTATGGTCAGTGGTTGCCCCAGAAAAACCTGTTCGGAATCTATCCCATGATCCGGGCATCCATCGTCCTCACAATCATTTCGGTTTTTATCGCTTTTCCTCTTTCATTTTCAACTTCGGCTATTTCAGTCCTCGGTTCAGGAAAATTATGGGGAAAGGCCATAAAAGGCTGGACAGGCATAATGACAGGGATTCCAACTGTTATTTACGGTTTTGTGGGAGTCATTTTGATTGTGCCTTTTTTCAGGATGATGAAGGCAGGCGCATCCGGATATTCCGTAATAGCCGCCTCCAGCGTGCTGGCTGTAATGATATCCCCAACCATGATTCTTGTGATGACGGATTTTTTTGAAAAAAAGACCATGCAATACAGAAAGACGGCTCTCTCACTCGGAGCAGACGATTTACAGATATTTTTCAGTGTCACGGTTCCTGCGTCCTTAAAGGGAATGCTTGCAGCTCTCGTTTTAGGAGCAGGCAGGGCAGCGGGCGACACCATGATAGCCCTCATGATTGCCGGAAACAGCGCCGCTCCTGAATTCTCCCTCACAGCTCCTGCAAGAACACTTACTTCCCACATTGCCCTTATCATGAACGCGGATTTCGAGAGCCTTGCATTCAGGTCTGTTTTTGTCTGCGGAGCCGCTCTTTACTGCTTTTCCGGCATATCTGTGATCATTGCAAGAATGATTGCCCGGAAAGATCGGTCATGACAGAAGCGAAAAAAAGAATAGCTTTTACGTTTCTTTGCATAGCAGGCATGGCTGTTCCTGTTGCAGGAGCCGGAATAATTATATTTTTGATTTCAAAGGGCTGGCAGACCCTTGGTATTAGCCTTATTTTCGGAAACGTCCCTGTCATTGACGCCATTCTTCTTAAAAAAAGGGTGTTCAACGGACTTTTCCCAGCAATGGCAGGCTCTTTTGCCCTTGTTTTCATATCTGTTTTCATAAGCCTTCCTGTGGGCATGGGGGCTGCGATCTATTTTTCAGAATATGCGTCAAAAAAGGTCAGAAAATTGGCCGGAATATCCGTCGATATCCTCGCTTCTGCGCCTTCCATTGTCATAGGCCTTGCTGGTTTTTCAGCAGCCATTTTAATGCACAGACATGTTTCTGAGTCCATTTCCCCTTGTCTTTTGATGTCTGCCATGTCTCTTGCAGTGCTTACTCTGCCATATATCATAAGATCCACCCAGCTTGCCCTTGAGTCTGTGCCTGAATCCCTCAGAATGGCTGGGCTTTCCCTCGGAGCGTCAAGGTTTGACAATCTCGTGCATGTTGTTCTGCCAGATTCTGTACCAGGGATCATGTCCGGGATCGTGCTTGCCATATCAAGGTGCGCCGAGGATACCGCAGTAATAATGCTGACAGGAGCAGTCGCAAGCGCCGGAGTTCCTGATTCGCTGCTTAGGCCCTTCGAGGCGATACCTTTTTATATATTCTACACCTCATCCGAATATACTAGTCCCCAGGAACTTGCGACTGCGTATGGAGCAGCCTTGGTACTGATGATTGTGTGTCTGTCCCTGTTCGTTTTTTCGTATCTGCTTAAAAGGAGTGTCCACAAAGGATATGCAGGAAAATAGCAAGCCCGCGAAGATAAGAATAAAAAATCTGGCAATTTCCTATTCAGGCAGAAAAATCCTGTCAGGAGTGAATGCCGAAATTCCTGAAAAAAGCATAACCTGCCTGTCAGGAACTTCGGGCCAGGGCAAGACATCTCTTCTCATGTGCATCAACAGACTCATCGACGAGACTAAAGGAGCTGATGTTAGTGGCAGTATTAAAATCAGCATGGATGGAAAAGATGAGGATATATTAAAAAAAGGTACGAACATCCCGTGGCTCAGAAAGAAAATACCGCTCGTTCTTCAGGCCCCGTCCCCTCTTCCCATGAACATTTATAAGAATATGTCGTTTCCCTTAAGGATTGCAGGTGTTTATGACAGAAAAAAATCCCCTGGACTGATCGAGGAGGCCCTAAAAAGAACAGGGTTATGGGATGAAGTAAAGGACAGGCTCGGTGACGATCCCAAGAAGCTTTCCGGAGGTCAGATCCAGAGGCTGTGCATCGCAAGGGCCGTTGTCATGAATCCTGAAATAATCCTCCTGGACGAGCCATCGGCCTCGCTCGATAACTACAACTCTGGCCTCATCTCAGAGATGATGAAAGAGATCAAAAAAACATGCACAGTGATCGCTGTTACCCACAATCAGGAGATAATAGGAAAAACGGCAGATATTATTTTTGAGGTAAAACCGGTCTCTGAAAAACCGGGGGGATGTTCATCGCTGTTCAAGGTTTAAGGCTGTTTATTCAGGGCCACTTTCAGCTCAACAAGTGTTGCGCCCCAGCCTCCGGCATATCCGGGGGCCGGATAGGCAAAATTTTTGACCATTTCGGATTTTGCAATAAAAGACTCCACAGTCTTTCTTAGTGTTCCTGTCCCTTTGCCGTGGATGACTCTGACGCTGAGGATGCCTTTTTCGATACACGCCTGAAAATAATCCTCTAACAACTCCTTGACGTCTTTTGGCCTGAAATTGTGAAGGTCAATCTCATCGGTTATCGGAACTATTATGGCTTCATCATCGTTTATGTCAAAATCATCCATATGAGACCTATGAATCCTGAGGCTACGAAGTTTGATTCAACCAGAAACTCGAATCTCTGGTCAGAGTCGATTTTATGCTTTCTCTGCATCCATGTCAGACAGGCGAGTGCGGCCGGAGGAAACCATAGAAAATATCCCGCCGCGCTGAATATGCCTGTGTATGCCCCTAAAACAGGCATTAAAGTCGAAAACGCGAACAGACAGCCAAGCATCCTCAGCGTGTTTTCCTCTCCAATTAGTATAGGGATGGTTTCTTTTCCTGATATTTTATCGCCCTGCATGTCGAGGGTGTCAAATATTGCGTTTCTTATGAAGACCATTCCCGCTGTCCAGAGAAATGTGAAAAATACCGACGGCGCTGATTTTACGCTGATACTGCTCACGGCAGGAAGGGCAGAGGCTAATATTGCCCATGCGGCTGCCGTAAGCACCGATTTTGAACCCGGAATGTCCTTGATTCTTCTGTATCTGCCCCACAAGCCCTCAGGAATAATTCTTACGCCGTAGAAAAGCCCCAATAAACTCATCATGAGAATGAGTATGAAATGCACAGGGCTTATCGAAAGCGACAGAACCATTGAGACTGCGCCTGAGGCGGCTCCTGCAAGGATCATTATGAATTTATGTTTTATGTAGAATTCCGTTTTTTCAGAAACATTATATAGGTCTGATTTTGTTTTGGTAATTATCTGGTTCAATACCTGCATGGAAAATACATAAAGCGCTGCAATCAGGCCTGGAAGAAGGAAAAATCTCGATTCCTGCATGGATGATGCGGCCGAGCACAAAAAAAAGGCACCTACTGCAAGGTAAGAATTGCTCAGGAGGGCTGTTCTCTGGCATTTTCTCAAGGTATGCAGCCAGTCAGGTTTCCCGTTCATGTCAACCGCGTTTTCAATGGCTTTATAGACATTTCTGATTATCCAGTTAGGTGTCGAAGCCCCTGCGGTTATGCAGATATTTTTAGTCTTTGCGAGCGCCTCCATGTCGAGTTCAGCTTCTGTTTCAACATGGAAGGACATTGCTCCCGCTTCTTTGGCTACTTCTGCTAACCTCTGGGTATTTCCGCTGTTTTTACCGCCAACAACAACAACTGCATCAACATTTTTTGCTGTTTCCTTTACTTCTGCCTGTCTTTTTTCGGTTGAATCGCAGATTGTGTCAAAGACTTTGTATTGCGGATGAGCTGCCCCAGCCCAGTCTTTTACTTCCGCATAAAATGCCGTGTTCTGGGTTGTCTGGGCCACAATTATGGCATTTTCAAAAGAGGTCAGAGCCTTAAGCTCTTCCATGTTTTCAACCACATGGCCTTTTTCCCCGGCGTAGCCAAGAAGGCCAATAACCTCAGGATGATCCTTGTCACCGGTTATTATTACGCTGTAACCTTGCTGGGCGTGTTTTTTTATGATTGACTGGACTTTTATGACCCTCGGACAGGTTGCATCAATAACTTCGAGTCCGGCAGCCTCAAGTTGCCCCTTTATTTCCGGAGGAACGCCATGAGCCCTTATTATAACCGTTCCCTCGGCCTTTTCCGGTATTTCTTTAAGAATGGTCACGCCCTTTTTTTCGAGCATTTCAAGAACCTGGGGATTGTGGATGAGGGGGCCAAAGGTATATATGGGGCGTTTCTGATTGTTTGCTGATTCAAGGGCTAAGTCTACTGCTCTGCGGACTCCCATGCAGAATCCGGCTGTCTTGGCTATGAATATATTCATTTAAAAACCTGTGTTTTATTCATGTCGATGAGCGGCATTGTCTGTTTTTATTTGACTATGTTCCCGTTAAGCGTTGAAATAACTGATGCTTTTAATAAAAAAGCGGCCTTGTAAGGTCAATTAAGTCATCAAAAATTAAGCCGTTTCGTAGGAATAGAGCGCTCTTTGCTCGTAATCAGACTTTCAGCCGGATGCCTACGGCAGGTCGCTTTTTAAAAAAGATCCGGAATTACAAAAAAATATTATTTTGCTTTTCAACATCCAAGGGGAACATCGCCTTTTATTTTGAAAAAATCAGTAATCAGATGACTGGAAAAGACCGACGAGTCTGTCAAGGTCGTCGCTGCTGTAAAACTCAATGGCCACTACGCCCCTGTTGCCTTTTCTCTTTATTTGAACCTTTGTGCCGAATTTTTTTGAAAGATTATCTGCAATTTCATTCACCCATGTGCTGTCAGCCGCCTTGGGAGCCGGTTTTTCATCCTTCAGGGATTTAAGTCTTTTTACAAGTGCCTCTGTCTGCCGGACTGACAGGCCGTTTCTGACTATTTCGGAAAATGCGGAAAGCTGCTGGCTGTGGCTTTCAAGGCCGAGTAGGGCTCTTGCATGCCCCATGCTGATGGTGTCCTGTTTGATTGAGTCTTTGACCTGATCCGGAAGATTTCTGAGTCTGAGGATATTTGCCACTGCTGATCTGCTTTTTCCAACTCTCTCGGCTGCTTCAAACTGGGTAAGGCTGAATTCGGTCATGAGTCTGTGATAGGAATCTGCTTCTTCCATGGGGTTCAGGTTTGCTCTCTGGATATTCTCGATTATCGAGATTTCAAGCATTTCCTTGTTCGTGACGGGTCTGACAACCACAGGGACAGAGCTAAGGCCTGCTATTTTGGAGGCTCTGAGCCTTCTTTCACCTGCGATCAGTTCATAACCTTCTTCAGCCTCGCGGACAAGAAGGGGCTGAAGAACCCCTACCTCAGTTATAGAGTCGCTGAGTTCCTTAAGTTCTTCTTCATTGAAATGTATGCGCGGCTGATAGGGGTTGGATCTTATCAGGTCGACATCGCACATGAAATAGTCCTTGGAGGATGATATGTCATCCTGGACTCCTATGCCTGGTATAAGTGCTCCGAGGCCTCTTCCGAGAACCATTTTTTTTTGCTTTTTAGGATTTTCCATTGCTGTCTCAATGCTGAAGTGCGATCAGGGTTATATGCTGTTTTCAAAATCAGAGTAATGGCGTTTCAGCCTTAATAAGGCTCATTCACGCGGCAACTCTTCGGTATGGGCAATTTCTCCAAATCACATGGCTAAAACTTCCCTGCTAAGTTCCATATAGCTTTCGGCCCCTTTTGATCCCGGGTCATACACAAAGATTGGCTTCCCAAAGCTGGGTGCTTCGCTCAATCTGACATTTCTTGGTATTCTTGTCTTGAATACAAGGCCGCTGAAATACTGTTCGGCCTCAGCAGCAACCTGGTTCGACAGATTTGTTCTCTGGTCAAACATGGTCATCAGTATTCCTGCTATCTTCAGCTCTGGATTAAGACTTTTTTTAATCAGTTTTATTGTCTGAAGAAGCTGGCCAAGACCCTCGAGAGCATAAAATTCACTTTGAAGAGGGATCAGGATCGATTCCGCCGCTGTCATTGCATTAAGTGTAAGAAGGCTTAATGACGGGGGGCAGTCGATTATTATATAATCATAATCGTTACTGATCTGGGCTATGTATTCCTTGAGCTTGATTTCCCTTGTAGGATCTGACATCATTTCAACTTCGAAGCCTATCAGCTCAACCCTTGAGGGGATTGCGAAGAGTCCTTCGATATCCGTGCTGACAGCCAAAGAGGAAAATCTGGTCTGGCCTATGAGTCCATGATATAAAGTATATTTGAGTGAGGTCTTGTCTATGCCGAGACCTGTTGTGGCGTTGGCCTGAGGGTCGCAGTCCACTATCAGGGTTTTTTTACCTGAGAGGGCAAGAGCGGCCGCAAGATTTATGGATGTAGTAGTTTTGCCAACTCCGCCTTTCTGGTTGGCTATGCACATTATTTTTGCCATAACGAGCTTCCTAACATAAAAAGGTAATTTTGAAAAGGAGATAAGCTGTTTCACCTGAAGGTGTTAGTTTGTTAAAATATTATTAAAAAACAATATGTTAAGATTTGTTTGTCCTGACGGGCCGAAAAACAGATGCTGCCCCTCACGTTGGTCACGCAGGTTGAACCTGTGTAATAGGCAATAATCTGTTTTTTATTCTGAATAACTTTTTTACTGATAAAAAAATATGAGACTTAAAAAAGACTGTTTAAAAACATTGAGCTGGTTTCTTGCTTTTCTTACGTTTTTTACTTGTTCAGTTCCTGGTGCCGGAGCAATTACAATATCCGAAGAAGACAAGCTGGCAACTGAATTCATGGGTTATATGAAAAAAACCAACCGTGTCATAAGTGATCCTGACATTGATGAATATATAAACCGTATCGGTAAAAAAATTGCAAAGGAATTTCCCAATCCTCCTTTCCAGTGCAGTTTTTATGTGTTCATGGAGAATTCCTATAACGCCTTTGCAGGCCCTGGCGGCCACGTTTTCGTTAATTCAGGGCTGATCGAGGCCATGGATTCCGAAGATGAACTTGCAGGTATTATTGGCCATGAAATATCCCATGTCTATCTGAGGCATATATCAAACCGCATTGATTACTCTCAAAAGGTGAGTGTTGGGGCGCTTGCAGGAATAGTGGCAGGTATTCTTCTCGGAGTCGGCGGGGCCGGAGCTGCCGCAAGCGCAATAACTGCAGGAAGCATGGCCGCGGGACAGTCCCTTACCCTTGCCTATACCCGTGAAAATGAAGTCCAGGCCGACCAGATCGGACTGGAGCGTATCAACAGTTCAGGATACAGCGCCACCGGGCTTCTCGATTCAATGACAAAGATAAGGGCAAAGCAGTGGTTCGGCTCTGATCAGATTCCCACTTATCTTCTTACCCATCCTGCAAATGAAGAGCGAATGTCTTATATCAAATCATGGGTTGAAGAGCATGAAAAAGGCAAGACTTTTTCCGGGTCATCTGATCCGGCTGCATTTAAAAGAATTAAGGCAAGGATCATGGGCCTTTATGGCGATTCAAAAATAATCCTGAAGCAGTTTGATTCTCTTCTGGCGAAAAATCCTGGAGATGAAAACCAGATATATGGTCAGGCTCTGGCTTACTGGCGTATGGGCGAATACGACAAGGCCATGGGAAATATGCGCAAGTTGCTCAAAAAGAATGCCTTTGATTCTGATTATATGAGGGACACTGGCATAATTCAGTTCTCAAAAGGCGACACTGAGGCAGCTTTTGCGGCTTTAAGCGTTCCTGGCAAGAGAACTGATGCCCTTAGGTCTCTTTATCTTGCAAGGGCATATATGGCCAAAGAGAAATATCCCGAGGCAGAACGAATTCTTTCCATGCTTATTAAGGATAAAGATAATTTTGAAGACGGCTTTTATTATATGGCAGAGGTATCTGAGAAAATGGGCAAGAACGGATTCTCCCATTATTATCTTGGCGTTTATGAGTCAATGATCGGCCGGCCAAGACAGACTGTTTACCATCTTGACAGGGCCATGCCTTCCCTTGCTTCCTACCCTGACATGAAAAAAAAGGCGGAAGAGCTTCTTAAGGAGGCACTTAAGGAGATGAAAAAAGAGAGGGAGGAAAAAGAAATCCAAGACAGGGAAAAGAAAGATGATGATTGGGGAGTAAAAAAGAAAACAACAGATACAAAGACCGACTCCGAGGAAAAATGATTTTTTACCCTCCTTTTTAACGGGCAGCCTGATGTGAATCAGATAAACTAAAGGTTCCCATGCAAACATGGGAACCTTTTTGAATTTTACAAGATTATTTGGTTATCGGTGTTCCGTAATTCTGTATTTTTGCCTGCATTTCAGGAGTCAACTGCTTGACAAGTTCAGCATTGTAGGCACCAGTGGGCGCTGGATTTATCGCCGGATCGAAAAGCTGCTGAGCCGCAACAGCATATGAACGTGATGTGGCTGCAAGCGATCCTTCTTTGACAGCAGGATCAACATCTGTCGTAAAGATAGAGATGGTGTTATCACTGTTGCGGACAATATCAAAGATTCGGAACTGCTGCGGAAAATCCCTTAATGACGCTGTTTCCACTTCCCAGAAAGCGTTTTCAGCTCCAGGATGTGCCGGATCTATCGATGGTCTTGGTGTCACAACATTTCTATGGCGATGTCCGGTGATCCACAGAATTAGGTTTGGGTATGCACTCAGTTTGGTAAGAAGCGTTGTGCTGTTAACAACAGAGTTTGTGGTTGGCGGAAAACCCATTAGAGCAAGCGGTATGTGAGCAGAAATGATCATAAGCTTGCCTTCGTCCTGACCTTTGTCAAGTTCATTTATCAGCCAGTCATAACGTGCCTGGTCAAGATATCCATGCCCGCGTACATCGAAATCTTCGTCCTTTTGGGTGTCATCGAGTACAATGACCTTGATTGGCATATTTGATTTTGGTTCAAAGCTGTAAGAGGCGAAGTCATTGTTCACATTGGACTGGGAGAAGCCGTGACCCACCGGATTTGAAGTTGTGGTAAAAAACTCGTTTACCCATTCCTTCCTTGAAAGTGAACGGCGGTCCGGGTCTGCTGCAAGAACCTTCGGAGGCGTTGTGAAGTCTGCAACAGGCCCTGCTCCAATAATATCACCGTATTGTGTCCGGCCGTCGATCGATCCCATATAATAACCGGTGCTGTTTACTCCGGCAGGATCAGTGAATACATTCCCCATGTTGAGAATCTCTTCACCTACATAGACCGGCCTTATGGTGTCGGTTACAGGGTATGCTCCTGTTCCGAAATGATCGTGGTTGCCGAGGGTCTGATACCAGGGGATGGTCTTGTCAAGCCCAGCTGCCTTGTATTCATCCTGATAATCATTATACGGCCCGGGTACAGGATTGTCCTTGACTCCTGAATCAGGATTAATGTTCTTGCCGTCAAGGACATCAATATACCATCTCAGCTCGTTATACTGAGTGTTGTTGCAGGCATCACCCAGAGAGATACCGAAATCGAGCGGATTTTTTTTGTGAATGGCATTTATAGTCTGCACTGCCGCATCAAGAACATGGGTCGTATAAAGCATGACCGGTGAGTATCCCGAAGAATTTCCGCCTTGATAGCCAACATATACTGCCTGGGCTGGGGATTCTTTGTCTGAAATATGGATGTCGGTTATTGTAAAGAAATTCAGAAGCCTTGCAGTATTTGTGACAGAAGATGCAGAATAACCTGTCGGCATGAGATTGAGCTGTTTTCCAGAATCAATTCCTGGGCCATAGTGCCAGGTTCCATAGCCGTATTCCTCGTATTTTGATATCTCGTAAGGATAAATCATGTCCAGTCCCCAAGGAGTAGAATCAGGAACGACGGTCCTCTGACGCGTCGTGAAAACTTCATCAGCAATAGGATAGATTTTGAGGCTGCCTTTGTTGTCGTCGTCGCTGGTTAAGCATCCTGATAAAGGGAAAATCAGTAATCCCATCAAAAAGACTAAACGAAAGTTTTTTAATGCCAAAAATAATTTCATAAAACACCCCTGTTATCTGATTATTAAATAAGGTTCCACAAGCCAGCAGTCATAAAACGTATCAGAATTGAGGCGCACTGACGGGCAGGCTTTCGGAATCTATGCCTTCACACAATTCATTATCCACAGTCAGGTTGCCCTGGGCGTCAAGCGTTACGGTCCAAATGGTATCGTAGTCGGTGTGTGGCCAATTGGTCGGAAGTAGCGGAAGATTACTTCCACCATAGCTGGTAAGAAGGGCATTTATGATCGGTTTTATACGTCCTGACTCCCATGCCAGCAGCACGGTTTGATTGGATAAATTAGTGCCGTAACGGTTTGTAAAGAAAAAGTCACTGGTTTTCTGGGCTACGGCCTGATCGGCTGGATCTACCCCTAAAGAGATTGAGGCCAGATTATAGGGCAAATTATTGGCTATGGCATATGGCAGAACCGTTAATGAAGGTCTGACATAAGAAACATTGAAAAAACCGGTAGAAAACCACTGTGCCGGATCGATGGAATAAACCATGTTTGGACTTATTTTACCACGCAGAGCGCTTGGAAGTGAAAGTGCTCGCCATTGACCTGCCCCAACAAAATTGCCATCTTCAAAATGAGACTCAGTATCCGGATGCGCTTCTGCGTGCCGGACAATGTAAACCCTTTGGTTGGTGTTGATGTTTGAAGGAACTACAACTCCATTAACCCCTCCGGTCCTTGTGGTTCTGAAATAGGGCTGTTGCTCGTGTGTGCATTGGGTGCTTGTCACCGGCGAAGGCAGCTCAGGGTAAGTGGCAGGCGGATTTAGTTTGCTGTTGTAAGTAACCAGTCTGGCGCTTCCGGACAACGGGATTGATATTGCGTACACATAGTTAGGACTTACATAGGTTGCCGGAAGATTGAGGTTGTATCCGTAAAGTGTATTTATACTATCGAGCAGTGCGCTTATTGTTTCCCAAGGAGCAGAGAAGACATAATAACCCGGAATTTTTTTATTGATGATACCGGATGCCAACGTTTCGTTGCTGCCTCCGGTGTTACTGAAGTCAAGGCCAGTACAATCAGGGCAGTATTTAGAGGGCGTCATAACTCCGCTGGGTAATGATTCTGCTGAAGCATACGCTGTATTGATGGGATAGCTGTTGGCTGTATAGGTGCCTCCAGTATTATCAATCGGTAATGTGATCTGGTTTAGAAGGGCGAATTGCTGAATGAATCCGATTGCTGCCATGTCGGGGTAATTGTTTTCGGTTTGCAAATGAGTCATCGGAGAAAGTGCGTAAATGCTGCTTACGTTTTTTTTCCCCAACACCTGCTGTTTAAGGTACGTGGCCATCAGGAGGGATCGCTGCAAGCCCTGGCTGGTTAGGTTTGCCGTGTCAGGATGGATGTCACCGGATGCCTGATAATCCAAATCCGGGCTTACCACGAAGATCAGATTGACATTGCTGGCGCTCAGCGGTGAAGGAGTTGAAGTCGTATCGTCATTGTAACACCCACTTGTGCATATTGATAAAGATAACATCAGCAAACTCGTCAAAAAGACTAAATAAGGCTTTTTGAATTCATGAAATCGCTTCATACAAACCCTCCTGTTTTAATTTAAATATTGTGGTGAGAATATTTTTACGGAGAACTGTTTAATTATTTTTGTGTGGTTCAGCAGATTTTTTCGAAAAGCATTCCTGTAGGGCAAGAAGAATTCAGGTATGTTTATAAAAAATCAGCAGTATTTTGGAGGCTTGTGGTTTTTAAGAATGGCCAATATCTTTAAAATATAATGATCTGGCGTTCAGCTAAATATGGAACAGTCTCAATCTTTTTAAGTCACTATTAGAGCTTCTGAAATCACGATTACACGAATATTATTAATTTTTGTTTTTTGCCCTTTCCATTATTTCTTTAACCTTTGGATGATTCATGAATTTCTGGAAGCTCGGATCATTTTCGAGCGCTGTAGTATCTCCCCGATTAATTTTTTCCATCATGGCCGGGTCATTAAGCGCACTCTGAAGCTCAGGTTCTGTCATCAGTGCCTGGATAAGCTCAATCATTTTCGGGTCACTTACAATGTCTTTTTGAATAGATTCGATCTGGGCATTGTTTGGGGATGCTGAAGTATTTTTTTGTGCAGATTGGCTTGAGCTATGGCTGGAAGATGAACCTGACATAATGGATTTGATCCGGTTTGAAGGGATTTTGACTTCACCCATGGAATCTGTTTTGATCCTGTATATGCCTCCGCTCATTTCCAGAACTTCGCCTGTGATCAAGCTTCCGTCTGTAAGTTCAATCCTTGATTTTTCAGCAGCAGCTGCTGTAAGTGTCCAGAATAGAACAGCAAATAATGATAATGTAAAAATACGGTTCATGATAAGCCTCCATTCCCATTGTTAAACTTTGATTTCCTCATGAACGTATATCATCATATGAGTGGCTGTGTCATGGAAAAAGGCCTGCCGGAAGATCCATGGATAGGAGCGGGCTGTTTTTGAAGGATGCAGAGACTGTTTCAGAAGTCTCTGCATCCTTATTTATAAATAAACCGAGGTAGTTGATATTTGAACTATCTCTTGTCAAACCTTGCAAACTGCATTGCAAAGGTTCCTCTGCCCTGGGTGGCGGATCTTATGGATGTTGAATATCCAAACATGCTAGAGAGTGGAACAGAACACTGAATAATCTGGGTTCCGGCGCGAGGAGTAATCGCCTCGATTTTTCCGCCCCTTGAATTAATATCCCCGATTACTTCACCCATGAAATTTTCAGGTACAAATATCTCCACATCCATTATCGGTTCAAGAAGATAAGGCTGGGCCTTTGATATGCATTCCCTCACAGTGAGCGATGCGCTGACTTTATGGGCAAGCTCTGTCGCTCCGGTTTCCCTTGTGTTTATTTCAAGTAGTGAAACTTCAACATCCACAACAGGATAGCCCATGATAGGCCCGCTAGTGAAAGCCTCTGTAACGCCTGTCTCTATTGCCTTGAATATAACCGGAGGAATTGTATCCGCTGGAATTTTTGAAGCAAAATGGGAGCCTGCTCCGCGTTCAAGAGGCCTTATTCCGAGCTTGACTCCAGCATAATGGGAAGTGCCGGCAATATCCCTGTCAAAAGGAATGCATGCTTCAGCAGATGCTCCAACGCTTTCACGGTAAACAACCTGGGGCTTTCCGACATTAACATTTGTCTGGAATTCCCTTGTCATTCTGCTGATGATTACCTCAAGATGAAGTTCTCCCATTCCTGACAGAATTATCTGGCCTGTGTCATCATCTTTTTTGACTCTTAATGTTGGGTCTTCATCTAGGAACTTTGCAATGACATCGTCCATCTTTTCCTGGTCCGAATGGGTCTTAGGCTCAATAGCTATGGAAATTACAGGCTCGTAAATATCTATTCTTTCAAGTACTATGGGGTTGGCTGCATCGCAGAGAGTGTCTCCTGTTGAGGCTGATTTAAGGCCAAGAAGACCAACAATCGCTCCAGCTGAAACAGATTCAACCCTTTCCCTCTTGTTTGCATGCATGAGCATGATTCTGGAAATTTTTTCCTTTTTCCCGGTTTTGGGATTGTAAACATCCATGCCCTCGGAAAGCTTTCCGCTGTATATTCTCGCAAATGTGAGCTTCCTTCCTTCCATCATGAATACTTTGAAGATCAGAGCCGAAAGAGGCGCATTGGCTTTATATTCAAATGTAATATGCTCGTTGGTCTGGGGTATGGTGCCAGGCAGAGGAGGAACATCAACAGGGCTCGGAAGAAAAAGACTTATGGCGTCAAGCAGAAGCTGAATCCCCTTGTTTTTCAGGGCGCTGCCGCAAAGAACAGGAATTGCCTTGAGGTTGATTGTTGCTTTTCTAATTGCAGCGATAAGAGTCTCTTCCGGGATTTCCTCTTCAGAAAGATAAGCGTCCATTATCGCGTCATCTGTGTCAGCCACCGATTCTATCAAGCTGCTTCTGAATTCATGAGCTTTTTCAGCAAGGGACGGGTGAATATCGGACTCAACGTAATCAGCTCCGAGATTCTCATCTTTCCAGGTTATCTGTTTCATTCTTATAAGATCGACAACCCCATTGAAGCTGCTTTCTTCTCCCACAGGCATCTGGATGATCATGGGATTCGCGTTAAGCTTTTCCTTTATTTGGGAGATGGTTCCTTCGAAATCGGCTCCTATTCTATCAAGCTTATTTATGAAGGCCATTTTGGGGACATGATACTTGTCAGCCTGATGCCACACTGTTTCTGACTGGGGCTGAACTCCTCCCACGGCGCAGAATACCCCTATTGCTCCGTCAAGAACTCTGAGGCTTCTTTCAACTTCAATGGTGAAGTCCACATGACCTGGAGTGTCTATGATCTGGATCTGTTTGTTTTTCCAGTGGCAGGTGGTAACCGCCGAAGTGATTGTGATGCCGCGTTCCTGTTCATCAGGCATCCAGTCCATGGCAGCTTCTCCATCATGAACTTCACCGATTTTATGGGATTTGCCTGTATAATAAAGGATGCGTTCGGTGACTGTTGTTTTACCTGCATCAATATGGGCGATAATGCCTATATTACGGATATTTTCAATTTTTACGGTATTTTTGCTCATATGATCTACTTTTATGCTGGTGCTTTTTAAGTTTTTTGTAATGATTCTAATGTCATCAAGAACAAGAAAAACTATGGGAATAATCAGATGATGTCAAGGTTTATGAACTCAGATAACTTATTTCGGTTATTTGGCGACAGTGCGTCCGCAAAAAAGCCGGAAAAAGGCATCAGCGTCATGCCGGACTTGATCCAGCATCCAGTATTATCAAATAGTTCTGGATTCCGGCCTGCGCCGGAATGGCAGAAGCCGGACTTTTTGCGGCTTTGTCAATTATAATTCAATTAGAGAGGTGTTGACTCTACAAAAAATAGGGAGAAGGCTTTCAATCTTATTTGTCTGTTTCAAACAGTTTTCAAAAAAAACATGGTTTTTATGCTGAGTATTGGATTGGAATTGTAATTTTGTTTAAAAAGTGTTTATATGGATTGCCTTTTGGGCAGAGTGGTTGTTTTAGTTTAAATATTAATTATTCCGATGAGTTAGGGTCTTCGGGTAAGGTATTGTGACTATGCTGGCTTGCATAAAAAGTGAGGAGTTTTTGGAAAAGAAGGCTCATGGACTTGTTGCTGACTGGAACTCATTGAGACGGATTTTCCTTCAACCTGAAAGTGAAGCTGGTAAAGCTACGCTTCTGCGTCATATGGAACAGATCCTTTTCAGTCTTCATGATTTTCTCAGGCAGAATGTCGGCGTCACAGAGGAAATAAGTCTCCAGGAATTGGCAACACAGTTCAAGGAAACAACCATAAGCCGGAAACCTGAAAAAAAGCTGGCCGAAGTAATAACTGCCCTTGTCGAAGACATTGCCCCCCATGCAGTCAATGTTTCATCTCCTTATTTTATAGGTCACATGACATCGGCCATCCCTTTCTTCATGGTTCATCTAAAGACCATAGTGGCCGCACTCAACCAGAACGCAAACAAGATTGAAACTTCAAAAGTTGTATCAGTCATTGAACGCCAGGTGATCGCCAAGATCCACAGACTGATTTTTCAGGAAAGCAATTCCTTTTATTCCGACCATGTTCAAAATGCCCACACCACATTGGGCGCATTCACCGAAGGTGGTACAAGTGCAAACATGACCGCTCTCTGGGTTGCAAGAAACGCGGCTTTTCCTCCCAAGGACGGATTCAGGGGAGTAGAGGCTGACGGCCTTGCATCTGCTTACAGGGCTCATGATGTGGACAGATGTGTTGTGCTTGTTTCAAGGAGGGGCCATTTTTCATTAAGAAAATCAGGCGGTGTCCTTGGCATCGGGAACTCGAACATTGTCGCCATTGATGTTGACAAGGACAACAGGATTAACCTTGAGGCCCTTGAAAAAAGCATCCAGGATTTCAGGGCTCAGAAAAATGTCAAAATTCTGGCCGTTGTTGGTATTGCAGGCGCGACAGAGACAGGAACGATAGATCCCCTTGCTGATATCGGTGATATCTGCCACAAATATGGCATTCACTATCATGTAGACGCAGCCTGGGGCGGCCCAACCCTCATGAGCCAGAAATACAAGCATTTTCTGAATGGTATAGAAAAAGCTGATTCAGTCACAATCGACGGTCACAAGCAACTTTACATGCCCATGACATGCGGGATGATCTTTTTCAGGGATCCTTATATTATGGACAAGATCGCTTACCATGCAAATTATGTGAACCGTCAGGGCTCTGTTGATCTTGGCATAAAAACACTCGCAGGTTCCAGAGAGGCCCATGCCCTCATTCTTGACAGCGCGCTCAAGATAATGGGAAGCGATGGGTACGGACTTCTAATTGATCACGGGATTGATATTGCAAGATCATTTGCGGATGAAATAAAACGCAGAAAAATATTCGAACTTACTTCTGACCCTGTCCTTAACATACTTACATACAGAGTAAATCCCCCTGAAATAAAACTGAGACTCCTGTCTGCAACAGGCGAGGAAAGAAAAGGCCTGATCGAAAAATTAAACGACATCAATATCAATGTCCAGCGCACACAGAGGGAGTCAGGTAAGAGCTTTGTCTCAAGAACAGTGCTTGAACATCCGGCTTCAAAAGAATCACTCGTTGTGCTCAGATCTGTTTTAATGAATCCAATGACTGACATGAAAATCCTGACAGAGATCCTTGATGAACAGGAGAACATCTACAAAAGCCATTGCGGACATGTTTACGGCTTGTAGTTTAGCCTTATAAATAAAAGAATTGTGATTATTAAAGGAGCGCATTGAGTATGTGCTCCTTTTTTGTTTGCCCGGCAAAGCCGTGCCCCCGTCTGTTTGAAAGAAAGCAGAGATGCCCCGTCCGAGGGGAAATCAATCCGAATCGCAAGGGCGCTACTGGTAACGGTAGGGTTTGAAGGAAGCGACAGGAAGAGAATGGTACATAGCGAAAGCGAACCTGATACGGCTCGTGCAGAGGGTCAGGCTGCAAAATATGGCGAAGCCCGGTACTCGGACAGACTGCACGAGTGATTGAGGATGTGATTATTCTCAGGGAGCGGAAATTAACCGGGGA
>NZ_AUEY01000054.1 GCF_000426225.1 Desulforegula conservatrix Mb1Pa | reverse complement strand
CTGCCTCATATACGAAATGCAGCTCCCTGTCCGGTTTCGAGATCTTCTTCAATAGTTTCTCCACTGAATCAAGATCTCCGCCTATGCTTCCGTAGTGCCTGACCTCTCCTGAACGACCTTCTTCTGCGAGTGCCACATCTATACTATTTTTATGTACATCAAGGCCTACATATATGTTATTCTTCTTCATACCTGCCTCCATGGTTTTGGCTCTGTGTTTTTAGTCTCTAAAAATATAATCCACGTTTGCATGGATGGCAGGTTTTTTCTTTAGATGACAACCATGTTATCTATTCAATGGGATAGCGCTTTGATTTGGAATTGGTATTACCTTCAAAAAATCACCGGGCAAGAATACTTTTTACAGCCAGGATAACATCTGCCACATCTTTATCAGTCAGTTTTGCAGATAACGGTATGCTTACGGTTGAACGGCCGATCTTCATGGCATTTGGATAATCTTCAGGCTTCCAGCCAAACGCCTCCTGATAATACGGATGCTCCGGAACACTCAAATAATGAACACCTGTGCCAATATTAAGCCTGTGCATAGCATTAAGAAACTCATCCCGGCTAATCCCTGTTTTTTCTTCATCTATAAGAATCGTATACAGGTGATATGCATGTTTTATATCAGATGGGATATCAGCTGGAAGGGTCACTGGAAGATCTGAAAAAGCTGCGGAATACTCCTCCCATATTTTTTTACGTCTTAGCCAGTATTCTTCAATCTTTGCCATCTGCCTTATCCCTATGGCAGCCTGAAGATCCATCATATTATATTTAAAACCGCATTCAACAACCTGATAATGCTTGTAGCCCTCATCCGAAAATCTTTTCCAAGCATCCTTGCTCATACCATGAAGGGCGAGAATCTTTATTCTTGAAAAATCTTCCTCGCGGTTTGCAAGAACAATCCCTCCTTCGCCTGTGACAATATTTTTAGTCACATAAAAGGAAAAACACCCGAAATCACCAAATGTACCGGCTTTTCTTCCCTTATACTCAGTTTCTATGGCGTGGGCACAATCCTCGATTATCCTGAGTCCATGCCTGTTTGCAATATCGCACAATGCGTTCATGTCGCATGGCCTTCCAGCAAAATGAACCGGAATGATGGCCTTTGTTTTTGCATTTATTTTATTTTCTATGCACGCAGGATCAATATTCATGGTCAAAGGATCTATGTCCGCAAGAACAGGTGTCGCTCCTGAATGAATAATTGCATTTACTGTCGCACAAAATGTCATGGGAGTTGTGATGACTTCGTCACCAGGTTTCAGCCCGGCAGCAAGAAGGCTAAGGTGTAAGGCCGCAGTGCAGGAATTCACAGCAGCAGCATACGGCACATTCTTATACTCGCTGAAAATTTTCTCAAATTTTGCGACCTTGGGGCCAGTGCCAAGCCATGCGGATTTCATGCTGTCCACAACTTCTTCTATTTCTTCATCACCAATTACAGGTGAACCGAAAACAAGAAAACCTTCTCTCATTTTTTTTACCTTTGGATTTATATGGATTACGAATAAAGGGAGATATGATCTGACCGACATTCGTGATACTTGGGATAAAAAATTAAAATGACCCTCTTGCTGCCATTTCAGCAAAACCAGCCATTCTTATGCCCTTACCTCTCCGGGAATAATTTGGATTCAGGTATGGATCACCAGCCCTTAATACATAGCCCCATTTTTTTGCCAACAATCCATGATCTTTTTTGCTCTCTTCATCCATGCTTAAATTCTGTTCAAAGGTAACAATACATCCTGGTAGCGCAAGATTCCTGAGACCATTTTGTTTCCAAAGCCTGAGACAGAGATCAATATCAAAACCTGACACAGAGAATTCAAGATCAAACCCGCCATTTTCAAAAAAAAGATCTTTTCTTACTGCCATAAATTTGCAGGAAGCCGCCAGTATTTCATGGTCAAGGGACACCCAACCGCCATAACCTGGGCCAGAGGCATCCATACCTTTATGCCAGCTTCCGAACAAACCTCCTGAACCGTCGTTTATTCCCAAAGAAAGACCACAGCTACAAAGACTACCGTCAGAATAAACAATCTTGCCTGTCACAACACCGACATCATTCCTGCAAACCTGGGGAGCAATGATATCAGCCCACCCGGATGAAGGAGAAAGCGAGGCATCCGCAAAAACCAGAATGTCTCCTGCCGCTTTTTCTGCGGCTTTATTTAAGGCTTCGGCAAGAGGCAATTTTTTACTGCATAGAGGCATAACCTCAAGAGCATCTGCCCATCTTAGATCGTTGACCTCTCCAGATGATGAAAGGATAACACTCACCAGGGTTTTTTTATCTATTTTCCTGATAATCCTGCTGTATCCGGGAAATCCGCATTCGGTGTCCCTGATCTCTGCCTCTACCCCTCTACGCATCAGTGCTTCTTCGATGATAAGCTTGTCAAGGCCGTGGGCTTTTGGTTTTGCGGCTGGGCCTGAAGACAGGGAAAGGGGGTGTATCCGCATGTGATAAAGAATATCAGGAATATGAACCACATTGTCTTCGATCTCAAGAAGCCGCAAAAGAAAATCATGATCCTGGGAACCATCATATTCACGCTTTAACCCGCCCACTTTTCTGAAAAGTTCGGTACGGACTGCAACAGGATGATGGATATAATTTGTCCCCAAAAAAAGATCAGGCGAATAAGAAGGCTTAAATCCGGGCTGCATACGCCTCATTGTCTGGTCAAAACGGTCTTCATCCGCGTAAATCAATGAAACAGGCTTTGCTTTACCCGCAGAAATAATTTTCTCAGCAAAGGCTGAAAGGCAGAACCTGTCAAGGATGTCATCATGGTCGAGAAAAAAAATGTACGGAGCTTCGGCAAACTCGGCGGCCCTGTTTGTTGCTGCTGATATTCCGCAACGTTTTTCATTAAAGAAGACCTTTATTCCTGGGTCATTCTTCTGATATTTTTTAAGCATTCCGTGTATTCTGGGATCTTTTGATGCATCATCGACAAGGATTAGCTCCCACCCTTTGTATTTCTGTTTTTTTACTGACTCGACGCACGAATGAAGCCATATTGGTTCAGGATCGCATACTGGAACAAGAATCGAAAAAAGGGGGGAGGAACCTTCATGCCGGGTCTGATATATGACAGGCGCAATTTTTTCCCTCATTCTGCACCATTCGCCAAAACCTGCGGCAGCTTCTCCAGGCCCAGGATTTAAAGCCCATTTGGGGGGAATTAAACCAAAAGCATCTGAAAATTTCACGCATGTCTTTTTTATAATAGGAATGGCACGTCCCATAAACCTGTCATAAAGAAGAGGATCTACACCAAGAGGTAAACGGTTCCCGGAATCAAAAATCTTCAGGATGGATATTTTATCGGATTTTAAATCCTTTTTTTTTTTGCTTATTGCTAAACCATCCAAACAATTAATTCCATTCATGGACAGAAGACTATCAGCTTCTTGAGGAACTTTATCAGGGCCGGGCTTTTTAAGAATCCGCCATAACACAAGCGGCGTACAGCAAAGACCTATCAGGGGAGCTGTAAAAAAGGCGCATAAAGAAAGGAAGGGACGTGAATCGGCTTCGTAAAGCGCTCCATTATGATAATATGCTGAAAACCTTCCTGGCATGGATGTGATTCGTCGGACTGACATGGCAGCATCAGTTATGACAAGATCATAATCAAATGATTTCATCCTGAAAAAAGCCCTTAAGAATGACGTCCTGACAGAGCCTCTTTCGTATTTACCGAAAAAACCGTTAAAGCTTGAATTATTTTTCTCCTCGCAAAGAAGGTCAGTCCGTTTCTTATTTTCAGCCAAAGTATTAATAAGGCCCAGTATTTCAGGAGCAAACTCATCAACTGAAAGATCCACAAGGATTTTTTCAATCCCTTTCCTCTTAAACCATTCCGGATCGATCCTTTTTCTGTTTAGAGGAAACAATACAGGCGAGGACCATGATCCGTATCTGAATTTCAAGGCATCTTTCAGTGCTGAAAAAAGAATACGGCAATGCTCTTTATCCCCCTGAACCAAGCTTGTAGAGATATCCCTGATAAGTCTTGTCAGACTGATAAAAACGGAAAAAATTTTTCCAAGCCCGGAAGCCATTTTTGATAAAAAATAAAGATTATTCCTATGATAATAATAAAGTCTCATCGGCGAAAAGGGCTTTGCCCAGGGGAAGTCATGGAAAGCAACGGCGGTTGTAACACAGGCCCCTTTCCCTGCTTCTCTTCCCAGTCTGAGGCATAAATCCACATCATCGTTGAATATGAAATAATTCCAGTCCAGTATTCCTGTTTTTCTCAGGGCCGAGCCCCTTACAATGAGGCAGCAGGCGCTGGCGTAATCTATGTCTATAATTTCGTGATCGATTATTTCAGGCAGCTCCCTTTTCTTCAAAAAACGGTTATATGCCCCGACAGGCAGAGATCTGAAAAAATCTACATCACCACCAGTTTCCTGGAGGGTATCAGGTTTTGATGAAATCAGAATTGAAGGAGCGGCAAAGGAATACTCTGAATTTATATCAAGAAAGTCTGTAAGTTTCTCTATGCAGTCAGGCTCAGGCAGGGCGTCGTCATCAAGAAGAAGAACATACTCAAAGCCGGCATCAAGTGCGGCAAGAATCGAGCAGTTGAATCCCCCTGTACCACCCAGATTCACAGGGCTATCAATCAGAACCACTTCTGGAAAATCTCTTTTGACAGATTCTGCGGTACCATCAGAACATGCATTTGCTGTGACATAAACAGGAATTGAAAGCATCCGCATTCGTTCAAGCAAAACAAGAAGCTGATTCTTCTTGTTATATGAAACAACCGCCGCAGCAACCCTTGTATTTATTATTTTATTCCCGAATTTCGTCATCGTTAAGATTTAGATCTAAATAAGCTGATAAGTCAAAAAAATTACAAGGCCGCAAAAAGTCAAATCGCCGTCATTCCGGTGGGGTCTGTCCCTGTGAAAACCGGGAGCCGGAATCCAGAAGTATTTAAAAATACAAAGATCACGGATCAAATCCGGCATGACGCCGTTGCCTTTTTATAGTTTTTGCGAGTCCATCAAAGAATGTTCAAAATCAGCAAATATGAGAACAGTTCCCGTTTATTTAATAAATTTTATGCTTTTTACGGCCATGCCAAGATCTCTCACATCAGAACCTGACAGACCAGATACTGGCCTGAAAATTTGGGACATTTCAAAAAAGCAGATCCCGTTTTCTGCAAACGGAGCATTAAATTTCACCTTGATATCATGCCATTCAAATGACGTGATGAGTTGGTGGGCCAGCTCGCCTTCATCGGTTCTCGCAGTGATATACAAATCATCTTTTCCTTGTGAACCAGGAGCAGGCATGCAGAAAAAACTCACGGATATCGTATCCTTGGGGACAGCAAGGACAAAATGTCCGGCTGTCCATCTGTAAATAAAATCAGATTGTCCTTCAAGGTGATGCCAACCTGTGCCAAGATACCCGGAAGACTCAGGATCTGACATCTCAAATGAATATTTCAAGTCTGTTTTTGCAAGAACAGGTTTAAGCTTTATATCAGAATAGTTCTTTTCAAGAAATGGCCTGTCGTTGGCAATATTGGTTATGACCTGACAATCATTCCAGCACCCGCCGCATGCAAATTTTTCAACATGAGCCCGAAGCTTTTCAGCTGCGTCACCTCGCCAGATTTCATCAAAGGTGTTTTCTCTTATATTACCAAGCTTCTTCATTATTACAGGACAATTTGGGAATACGTCGCCGTAAAGATCTATAACAGCGCCGGAATGAAGGGCTCCGCATTCAATGTCTTTCTGTTTACCTGTGCAGTAGTCTGAAATTTTGCTTAAAAAAACTATTCTGGCTGGGTAATGATTCTTTTTTCTGATTTCAGAATCTATTATTCTCTTGATTGAGTAGTCCATTGAAGCGAGTTGCCCTGCTTCAAGACTATAAACCGAATCATCTCCACCATTTTTGTAGGCACCACCACAATATGCCATACGAGTTGAGAATTCCGCCCCAAGTGCCTCTGCTATTTCATATACTTGTAGAAGCTGGTGAAAATTATTGGAATTAATAGTAAACGAAATAAGCCTTGGAACGCCAAGCTCCCGGAGTCTCTCAAGAAGGAATAAGGACTTGTCATAAGAACCCTTTATCCCCCTTGTCTCGTCATGAACAGAACCTATACCGTCAATTGAAACCTGGATAACAAAATTTTCCCTGTCCCCGCGTTCATTGAGGGTTTTTATGAGCCTTGCCGAAGATAGAGCGTTTGTGGTGATTGTGATATGTCTGTTTTCGGGTACAAGTTCAAGGGCTCTCCAGAAAAAGGAAGAAATAGTCGGTTCTCCTCCTGCAAAACCTATTTCGTGGCAACGTGATACAATGGGGTCATCATAAAAAAGCCCGTGTATTTCTTCATCTGTCAAAGGCTCGATGTCAGACCTGTCATCGCCCTTCCATATAAAACAGTTGACGCACCTCGAATTACACCTGTATGTCGTAAAAAAATTGACTGACTCAATGGCTCTATCAGATAAAAAATTCATTTCAGATCTTCTTTTCAGGAAATAAGCAGAAGAAGATTTTCGCGCATTTTTTCCGGCGAAAATCTTTTTTGAATCAGAATTCTGCCGCCATCAGCAAGCTTTTGCCAGAGAATCCTATCATTATAAAGTTCTATCACTTTGCTGGCAAAAGTATCAACATCGTCGGCTATGAGAGAATTTTCTCCATCCACAAGCCCCATGCCCTCGGCTCCAATATCTGTAGTAACAACAGGTAGCCCGAAACTCAGACTCTGGCCTATTTTACCCTTCACGCCAGCGCCATACCTTAATGGACTGACAAAAACCCTTGCTTTAGTAAAAAATGGTGCCACATCTTCCACAAATCCTGTGACCGTGATATCCGGGGCCGCAAGGGCCTTGATTCTGTCAGAAGGATGACTTCCGACAATATAGAAATGGGGATTTTCAATCTTTGTCTTGATTATTGGCCATATTTCTTCAACAAACCACAGCATGGCATCTTCATTCGGAGTGTGCATGAATCCTCCTATGAACATTATGCCTGAGCGTTTTTCAAAATCAAGAGAGGCGTCTTCAAGGGAATGAATATTTGTAACCACAGAAACCGTTGATTTAATCCCTTCAAGCTCAAGAAGATTCTTTTCTACACCGCTGACCACGAGGGTAAAGTCTGCCTGATTTGCAATGCCAAGCTCTCTTTTTTTCCATTCAAGCTCGGCCCGTTCTGCTTCCTGACGCGCTTTCCTGCCTTCCCTCAAATAATGGAGATCCACCGTGTCATAGATTATCTTTGCCTTTGACCAGTTTTTGGCGGCATAGATCATTCCTTCAGCAATATGAGGTCTTGACAGGATAATATAATCAAAAAACGAACCGTTCTGCTTCATGAATTCATCAAAATGCATTGCCCCATAACAGGTTTCAATGCCTATTTTCTGAAGTGCGGCCGTATATTTGCTGTTGTATGCCCGGTTTTCAGGCCAGAAAACAACCTTGTGACCCATTTCGTTCAAAATTTTAAGAAGACTGTACATTCTGAGAGAACCGGAATCCTTATCATACTCAGGGACATAGTGGTCTGCCACAAGAATTCTTCTGCCGGCGCATCTTTCCCTTGCAAGATAAACATATTCAGGGCCTTTATAATGATTCTCTTCCAGAATATCTTTCCACTTTTCAAGAAATTTGGCGTGATTTATCTGCTGGAATCTCTTATAGCCTTTTGTTATATCAGTCCCTGAGGATATTCCTTCATAATGAACCACAACGGCTTCGGGCTGATAAACAACGTCGTACCCCAGCCTTCTTGCCTCAAAGCACAGGTCAGTATCTTCATAATATGCAGGCGCATATCGTTTATCGAAACCGCCAATTTCCGTCCACAATTCTCTCCTGATCGCAAGACAGGCGCCTGAACAGTAATCGACCTTTTTTCTGTAGCTGTATTCAGGCTTCTTTGGATCATCCCCGCGTCCGTAATTCCATCCTGAAGCGTCCTGCCATATAATATTTCCGGCCTCCTGCAATGTCCCGTCAGGATAAACAAGTTTGGCGCCGACAAGGCCTGTTTTAGGCTCTTCAAATGGCTGGCACATGGATTCAATCCATCCGGGAGTCACTTCTGTGTCGTTATTAAGAAACAGGATGAATACGCCCTTTGAATTGTCAGCTCCGATATTGCAGGCTTCGACAAAGCCCTTGTTGTCATCGTTCCTGATTACGACTATACCTTCAAATGATTTAAGCATCTCAGGAGTTGAATCTGAAGATGCGTTGTCGACGACAATCACTTCATAAGGAATATTTGTCGTGTTTTCCAGAATGGATAAAAGACATCTCAGAGTGTAGTCGCATTTGTTAAACACAGGGATTACTATGCTTACACTGATATTTTCAAATGATGGAAAAACCATACGCCTGAAAGACATTACCTGCTCAGAAGAATTGTAAAACCGGCTGAGGCCTGGAATCCGTATTAAGATCCTCCTTAAAAACTCACCGCCACCTTCCCTGAAAAGAACAACGGGCGAAAGCACGGCCAGTTGATACAGACGCCGTCTTCTTGTTCCCTGGGGCAATAAATATTCTATAGACCGTCTGTATCTGGTTATGAATTTCCAGAATACGGAATTTCTGATCTCATATAGTTCGCTTTCAAGATCATTAACATAATTAGACAGGTTGTTTCGTTCAGATTCAAGGCTGGAAACGTATTCCATCAGTCTCTGATATTTTTTTGCAAAACCCTCGATTTCTGATCTTAGGTGATTAATCTGGGATAGTCTTTCGGCATCTTCACTATTTCGTAAAGACTGAATTTCAGATATTGTTGTATTTAATCTTAAAATTTCTTCATTATAGTTCGAATGTATTAAGGCAATGCCGTCATCAATGACTTTAATTTTTTCTGAATAACCTGAATGTATAATCTTGATTTCGTCATTCAGCCTATTGATCTCCAAAAGTTGCTTCTCTGCTGTTCCCTGAAGATCTGTTATTTCTTTACCATAACCTGAGTGAAACGATGAGGCCTCTTCATTCAGTTTTTCAATTTCTTTTGCATATACGGAATGGATCTGCTCGACTTCCTTTTTAAGAGCTCTGATTTCTTCATCCAACTTAGAGCTTCTTTCCTTCTCGAATTTTGCGCAATCCTCCAGGCCTTGTTTCCACCCGGACTCGTTAGCTGGGTATGCCTTTATAACAAACTGATATGTCTGGTATTCAGGGTTAACTTTTTCGATATATGCCGTTACCTGCCGTGGATAATTATCCCAGGAAGTTTTGAATTCCGTATCCCGAGGATGAACAATGACTCTGTCAAGCACGGCAATAAAAAAACCGCTGGCTTCCAGCAGTCTGTTAAAACTATCCTTGTCAAAAAAACGAAGATGAGTCTCGTCCATGAGTCCCATTGATCTGTAGCTCCAGTTCCCGTCAAGGGCGTTAAGACTGAGCGAGCCATGCGCACCATTTGGAATGGAGATAAGGATATAACCATTTTCTTTTAAATACGGTTTTATTTTTGTGAGCAGAGATTGTGCGTCTTTAAGATGTTCGAGAACATCGGCCATTATGATGACGTCAAAAGAAATACCCGGAAAAAAATCATTGAAATCAATCACCTCGACATCGGCAATGATTAGCTTCTCACAAAAACCCTGGGCCTTACGGGCAGCATTTTCGTCAAGCTCTATCCCATAAACCTGGCAGTTCAGGGCATTTTTCATATAATCTGTCATGTACCCTGAAGAACAACCAATCTCCAGAACAGTTTTCTCAAATCCAACCTGACTCAAAATTTTTGAATGCGTTGTATTTTCATTTGCCGAGTCTATTATATAATCATATTTTATTTTGATATCATCCATAATCTGCAGAGCACTCTCATCGGGTGAAAAATCTGTGAATCTTTTTCATAAGTCTTTTAATAGGAGAAAAACCATCATCTCCCCTGTATTTTATAACTCTGGCCGGATTGCCCGCAACTACGCCATAGGCAGGAATTTCATTGATGACTACGGATCCTGCGGCAATAATGGCGCCTCTTCCGATCTTAACGTCCTTTAGAATTACGGAACCGGCACCAATGACAACATCATCCTCTATGGTTACCTTACCATAAACCATGCCCTGCCAGCGAACCGGAATTTCAGCCTCACGGTATTCGTAACTTGAGCTGAGAATATTTACATTGGCTCCTATAAGAACATAATTACCGACAGAAATGCCGCCTTCCGCAGAAATATAACAGCCAGGGCCAATCTGAACATCATCGCCAATTTCAAGGCTCGCCGTCTGATTTGTGAACATATCTCCAAGAACAAACCGGGTTCTTGGAAAAACAAGACAGTTTGAACCAATAAAAAGCCCCCGGCCATCAGGCTGCCGGTTTTCTATATAAACCTCCACCGAAGGATATATGAAGGTATTATCACCAATTCTGTCAAAAAATTCATTGGCCATTTATCAGTTTAGAACCTGAGCATGAATATCAACCGGGACATCAAGAAGCCCGAAACAGGCGTTCTTGTTCTCAACTATGAAAACAGCGAGATTTTCAATCCAGTCATATGCTTGATGGCTTTCTATGGTCCCATTCCCTATACCGGCTGAAAGCGAATAACTGCCGGACTTAAGGCTTGGCAAAGTAAAAACAAACGATATGAGTGCTGTCTTTCCACTCCTGATCGGAGTGATGAAGTAACCAGATACATCAGAATTTGTCCTGAGCAATTCATTCCCAAGCAGATCCCTTATGACAAGGCCTGCAATGGGGAGATCCAAAGGCACATTGCACCTGACGGCGATCTGAAAACGTACTATCTCGCCACCGTTAAAGCTGTCTCTGTAATTGCCATATTCATCAGAAAGAAAAAAAGAAACTATTTCAGCATTGATCCCCCCAATGCGATTATCATAAGATTCAACTGGCTTCATTGAGGAAGTCAAAAATGAAACATCGTCAGATCCTTTTGCCTTTTCAGAAGCATTAACAGGATTGTCATCCTCAGTCCACATAATCCTGTAATACTCCCTGATGACGTCATCTGGCTCTCCCATCAAGATCATCCTTCCGGAGTCCATCAAAATAGCCTGACTACATAATTTGGCAACAGCTCCCAAATCATGGCTTACAAAAAAGATGGTTTTGCCTTCTTCCTGAAATCTTCGTATTTTTGCCATGCATCTGTGCTGAAATACCACATCTCCGACCGCAAGCGCTTCATCGACCAGAAGAATGTCAGGATTTACATTTACAGCAGTTGCAAAAGCAAGTCTCACAAACATTCCGCTTGAATATTTTTTTACAGGCTGATCAATGAATGCGCCAATCCCTGCGAACTCCTCTATTTCCGGGAATTTATCGTCTATTTCTTTTTCAGAAAGGCCTAATATGGAAGCATTCATATAGACATTTTCCCGGCCTGTGAATTCAGGGTCAAATCCACTGCCAAGCTCAAGCAGAGCTGCGACGCGTCCATTAACCTCAACATCACCCTCTGTTGGTTGCAATATTCCTGCAATTATCTGGAGAAGAGTGCTCTTTCCTGAGCCGTTGCGGCCAATTACCCCAACCGTTGATCCGGGGGGGATATCAAAGGACACATCACTAATCGCCCAGAAAACGTCATGGTATTTCTTTCGACCCCTGAATACTGCTTCCTTAAGCCTGTCCGAAGGGGTACTATAAAGTTTGTACGCTTTTGATATGTTTTTGGCTCTTATTGGAAATATCATTATTCTCTATAATTTTCTCAAATTACGTCTGCAAAAGTATTTTTGGCCTTCAAAAAAAACGCGAGACCAAATATAAAAACCACAAGGGAAATTGCAAAACCATAAGCATAAACAGTCAGATCAGGAATCATTCCCCAAAGCAAAAGACTCCTTGAGGTCTCTACATAGATAGCAATCGGATTCATAGTACAGAAAATACGGTAAGCCTCCGGAACAGCCTCAAGAGGGTAAAATATCGGCGACAAAAAAAACATAACGGTTACAAGGACACCGACTGTAGGCTGCACATCCCTCAGAAAAACACCTAATGCAGAGATGAAGTAACAGCAACCAAGAGCAAAAAAAATCACGGGCAACCATGCAAAAGGCAAAAGAAGCGCTGTCAGATGTATTTCATTCCATACAAGAAGAATCCCTAACAGTGCAATCAGAAGCCCGACAAATGCATTTACAAGAACGCCGATAAGCTTGACAACAGGCAGGATTTCCAGTGGAAAGATAACTTTTTTAACCAGATTGACATTGGACAATATAAGGGTCGGCGCGGAACTTATCACATCACCAATTATATTAAAGGTTATTATTCCCACAAAAAGAACAAGGGCAAACTCTGAATTCCCTCCTGCGTGGCTTTTCCCCCATTTTGCATTAAATACGACTGAAAACACAAATGTATAAACGCAAAGCATGAATAAAGGCTGAAGAAAAGTCCAGGCAATACCTAATAAAGACCCCCGGTATCTGCTGTAAACTTCCCTTAAGGCAAATTGGTAAATGAGGTTTTTAAAGACTGAAAGATGAATAAAAAAAGATATAGGATCAAAAAAAATCCTGCGTTTGCGCTCACCAGATTTATTGTCAGTTTCAAATAGTGGCATAATAACTTAATTTTTAATAAAAATATAAAATATGGATGAAATCTTTCGCCTAAAGGATTTCATCCATAATAAAGATCTTAATGTTTTTAATTATTTAACAACTTGAGGGGCTACGGGTGCAGGGCCCACGCCTTTCTTGAGTTCGATGGTTTCTTCCCTTTTCTTTACTTCTCCGCCGCTCCACATTTCGAGAAATTTCCATGCCTCTTCACTACCTGACTGAGCTGCTTTTTTCATCCATGCTACGGCTTTATCCTCATCTTTTTCAACTCCGGTGCTTCCATAATAATAAAGTGTGCCGAGGTGAACCTGGGCAGGAACATATCCGGCTTTTGCGGATTTCAGATACAATTCCTCTGCCTGTTTTCTGTCGCGGGGATAACCATTTTCTCCATTAAAATACATCACGCCTATTTCATCCTGGGCCTGGGGGTTACCCTGGTCAGAAGCAGTTTTAATAAGTTCAACCCCTTTTTTTACATCCTTTTCCACACCAGGAGCGCCCTTATAATATATGCTTCCAAGCATGAATGTCCCAACAGGATCCTTTTCAGCAGCAGACTTTTCAAACAAAGAAACAGCTTTTTTAACGTCTACAGAGAGCCCGGCCATACCGTGGTAATACATTACAGCGACACTGTTTCTTGCTGCTGTATGACCTGCTGCCGCAGCTTTTTCATACCATTCTCTTGCTTTCTTTAGATCTGGGGGAACATTATCCTCTGCTGAACCAGACTCGTATATTGTACCGACGTTATACTGGGCCTGCTTGTCACCTTTTTCAGCGACCTTCAGAGTCTGTAGAAATCTCTGTGATGATGATTTAGCTTTTTCAGGCCCAACTGCAAGCGACACTGAAACAACAAAAAAAACCAGACCTATGGATAATATACTACTGAATATTTTTTTTCTCATGACTCACCTTTTGGAATTTGGGTTAAACAAGCTCAAGACTCCTATCATATTTTTTTAATTTTGGCATGCTTAATATTTATGATACTTGATTACACGTTTATAAGGGTTCTTTCATTATTAAAGGTTTATTATCTCTGTAAAATGTAGCCTCCACACAAGGAAATTCATACCGTATGAAAAAAGAAGACGAAAAGAACATAGAAACAGAAGTTAAATTTCTCATAAATGAACCGGATCAATTCAGATCGAAACTTATGTCAATGGGGATTGTTTCCAGCGGAAGTGTTTTTGAAAAAAATCACAGATACGATGATCCGAATTCAAACCTTTTCAAAAGCAAAAGCCTGCTACGTTTAAGATGCGATCAGAAAAACACTCTGACTTTCAAAAAACCTGCAAACATTCAGAACTCAGACTTTAAAATAAATGAGGAAATCGAAGTAGAAGTATCTGATTTTGATCAAATGGAGATAATCCTAAAGGAAATTGGTTTTTCTCTTGTCCAGTCATATGAAAAGTTCAGGGAGACCTTTATTCTTGACGGTGCAAAAGTCCTGATCGATATTATGCCCTTTGGCACTTTTATCGAAATTGAGGGAACAGAAGAGGCCATTCGAAATTATTCAAGAATCCTTGACCTTGACTGGAGTAAAAAAATTACGCTTAATTATCTTCAAATATTTGAAAATATGGCTAAAAGACTAAATATTGAATTCAGGAATGTTACATTTGAAAACTTTAAAAATATCACTGGCTCATTTTGTATTGAGGCAGAAGATCTGGGTCTTCAAACTATTTAGAATGCGTCTTTGCCGAGGCTGTATTTTTTTGATAATTGATATCTGACTCATCTATATCATCTGCAAGACATGAAATATCAGCATTAAGCGCCCCGCCACGTTCCACGGTAAGGTTATCGCACACAATTTTACCAATACATTTTCCGCTGGATAAAACCAGAAGATCTTCAACCTTTTTCATTTCGCCTTCGAACAAACCTGCTACAGTCAGCTTTATGGCCTCGACTTCGCCGTACAGTGCTCCGCCTTTTGCAATCACAGCCTCTTCAGCATTCAGGGAACCCTTAACAACGCCGCGAATAATCATTCGACCCTTGCATGTTACTGTCCCTTCAACAAACAGATCTTTTTCGATTATTGAAAGCTCTTTTACTATCCCCATTTCAAAATCCTTATTGTTTATTTGCGTCTTGACTTCTTTTTTTCTTTTTTGGGGGCTTCTTCAATCTGATAGACTTCATCAATAACTATTCTATTTTTCTCATCAAAGACAAATATCTTAACCGCCCTCGAAGCATCACCTGCTTTTAATCTTATTGTTATCTCTTTTTCACCTTTGAAATTGTAAAACTGGCCTTTTTCAGGATTCGCTGGAACCCCTTTGTTCAATTCACCGGCAGAAAGCTTCCACGAAGCAGCGGGAGAATCTGATGAAGGCATAAGTGCTGAAACTATATACCCTTTATTAATTTTGTGGACATCATTTTTTGCCTTAAGCTGGAATCTCAGATTGACAGAACTGCCTTTGCCGCGCTTTGCGGAAAAATCTACTATATCAAGAAAATTCTGACTCACAGACTCATTGCTGTTTGAATTTTTCTCAACATCGGTTTTCTCAGGAGAGGCTTCTTCTGTCTTCTGATTCTTTGCACTTTTTTCACTTTCTATTGGCTTTACACTGATTTCTTTTGAATTTTTTTCTGCCAAGGCCATTTTAGCGGCCATTTCATCCCTTTCCCTCGAGACATCCTGCAGATTTGTTTCAATATCAATAAATTTTGTTGTGAGCAGTGCCAGCTCCTTTCTTTCGTTTATATATAGATAAGTCATAGCGCAACAATAGATAAAAATCAAAAATGATAAAAATACAAATAACTTGACTTTAGTGCTGATTTTAGAAAAATGTAGGACTTTCCCATCATTTGATACACATATAAAATCCCAGGTTCTTTTAAGCTCCCTTACCCTGCCATGACCAAAATCATCTATATTATTATTCTTGGAATCAGACACCTACAACTCCCGAATTAATTATTTATCGTTAATGCCCAAGCGAAGTACGACCCTTGAGCCTTTTCCTATTAATAGTATTTTCTCGGCACTGCAATCTTTTACAGCAAGCTCCAAATAACCACTGCTGCCAACCAGAACTGTTGGCTCATTTTCTTTCGCATTGGCGTAAAAATCGGCTACTGCCCTGATCATTATTTCTTTTCCCACAATTATCAACGATTCGAAAGCATTTATATTTTTTAAATATTCTCCTCGGATATTTGTGATCAGATTCCCGAACCCGTCTATTCTTACAACCTGCCCTTCTATGCTGCCATCATCCATAATACATATTTCTGACAATTCAAAATTCACCAATGAATCGGGGTCAGCTTCTTCGCCAATTTTTTCAAGCTCGGCGCCGGATGATATCCAGGCAGCCACAGGAGCAAAAATATCCCGTCCATGAAACGTATTAGAAACTTTATCAAGATAATATTCTTTATTCGTGATTGAGTATATTTTTGTATCGCTCTTACAGATTTTACTAAAAAGAAGCGAGGCAATTCCATTGTCCGGAACAAGAATAATTTTCTTTTGGCAATCAATTGCAATTATCCTGCGTGAACTGCCAACGCCAGGATCAACCACGCAGACAAAAACCGTGCCTACAGGGAAATAATCAATGCTTTCCTTGAGAATATAAAAAGCTTCGGAAATATCGCCGGGATCTATTCCATGGCTTAAATCTGCAATATTTGCTTCAGGATTAATGGACCAAATAACGCCTTTCATTATTCCGCTATAAGCGTTTTTATGTCCAAAATCAGTTACGAGAGCAATTGTTCTTTTCATAATCAATATATAAAAGCGTTGTCGTCTGTCGTCATGCTGATTTGAGCCAGAATAACGGGACTACAACTTTTCATGGCCTTGCTAAAAATTTGTTAAAACAATGCTGCGGACTTTAAACCAAGATGCATATAAGCACTTGAGGTTGCTTTTCTTCCGCTTGAGGTTCTTATTATAAGCCCTGTTTTCAGCAAAAAAGGCTCAACAACATCAACAAGGGTGTCAGCCTCTTCCTGGAGAGTTGCGGCAATCGCTTCTATGCCAACAGGCCCTCCAGAATAGAAATCAATGATTGTTTTTATATATCTTCGATCAAGGGGGGTCAATCCAATTGAATCTATCCCCTCAAGTTCGAGTGCAGTAATAACGGTTTGCCTGTCTGCTCTACCATCCCCCTTGACCTGGGCATAATCCCTGACCCTTTTTAGCAAGCGGTTCAAAATACGCGGAGTGCCCCTTGCACGACCAATCAAGGTATGAATCCCTTCGTTGTTCATTGGAAGGCCAAGAAGATCGGCTGATCGTTTGGCTATTGTTTCAAGATCTGCTGGCTCATAAAAATCAAGTCCCCTGAAAATCCCGAATCTGTCCCTTAAAGGAGCGGAAATCAGCCCGACCCTCGTGGTTGCTCCAATAAGAACAAATCGATTAAGCCGAAACCTGTGGCTTCTTGCGTGCACGCCCTTATCAAAAACGATATCCACAGCAAAATCCTCCATGGCAGAATAAAGAAATTCTTCAACCGGACGAGGCAATCTGTGAATTTCATCAATGAACAGAATATCTCCTTCTGCAAGATGAGTTAAAATCCCAACAAGATCTCCGCCTTTTTCAAGAGCAGGCCCTGAAGTTACGGTCAGATTACTCCCCATCTCATTGGCGATGATATTGGCAAGGGTTGTTTTCCCAAGACCTGGCGGCCCATGAAACAGTATATGTTCAAGAGGCTCGCTACGTTTTTTAGCTGCGGCCATTGCTATTTCAAGAGTAAGGACTGTATCCTTCTGCCCAACATAGTCAGACATCGTCTGGGGTCTGAGGGAAACAAGCTCGGATGCCAGATCATCATTAGTTTCGGCTCCCTCCATGATCTTATCCTGAAATGACGAGAAACTCATTATTCCTTCATTCATTTATTGTTCTGCCCTCGGTATAGTTCTTCAAACAACTCCTCAGGATTCGAAAAATCAGGCCTTCTTTGCGCAGCCTCAGCAATCATTCTTTTTGCGTCAGCCTGCTTATAACCTAATTGAATTATCAGCACTTCCATCACCTGCTTTTCTATTTCAGAGCTATCCACTGGCTTTTGAGGAGGATGATCTTCCTTCATAAGCGCAAATTTAGCGACTTTTCCATGGAGTGATGCAATTATTTTCTGTGCCAGCCTCGGCCCAATTCCTTTCAGCTTACCTAAAAATTTAGCGTCAGAATCTTCAATTGCCCTGGCTATTTCACCGACCGGCGAAGAAAAAGCTTTTGCGGCCTTGAGTGGCCCGATGGTTTCGACCGAAATAAAAAACTGAAAAAAATCTTTATCCATTTCATTTATAAAACCGATCAAAACCGGTTTTGCCTGGTGCTCGCTCTGGTAATGAAAAATATGTAAACAGATACTGTCTCCGCACTGTTTTGTGGAAACATGATATGCGGTCACGATCGGTAAATAAACCTCGTACCCTACTCCATTAACAAGAAGAATAATTTTGTCATCATCCTTCTTCAATAATTGACCTTCAAGATAAGCTATCATATTTTTAAATTTCTTAAGTCTGAATATTCTTTCAAATGCCCTGAAAACAGATATCTGTTCAGCCCTGCTATTGCAAGTGCAAGCGCATCAGACGCGTGATAGGGTGATATTTTCTCTGTATGTTTCAAAAAAGAGCGGACAGACTTCTCGAGCTGCTGTTTGCTTGCAGCACCATTCCCGGACAGACTTTTTTTAGCCTCTCTTACAGCTATCTTTGTAACTCTGATGTTATTCTGACGTGAGGCAAGCAGTATCACTCCGATCACATTTCCGAGCAATATACCTGATTTTGGGTAGGTTTCAACCGAGAAGACATCTTCTATGACGAGAATATCCGGCTTGTATGATGCAAAAAAACCAGAAAGCCGGTTATGGATTATCTCTAACCGGCTCGCTATATCAAGCGTACTGGATGTTTTTATACATCCAAATGCATAATCTTCTATTTCGTATCCGCATCCCCTTATTAACCCGAGTCCTGTGGCAGCAAGGCCGGGATCGACGCCTGCAATACATATTTTACTCTTATTCACAGTGCTGACTCAGGAAGATTGCGGTTCTGATCACTTTCCCATGCTTTTAATTTTTTTTGAGGCTATCTCTGCTTCTTTTGAATCAGGATATTTTTTAACAAGCTCTTTAAGCACATCAACGGCTGTGGCTTTTTCACCTACTTTCTCAAACGCGTATGCCTGTTTAAGATAAGCAGCAGGTGCTTTATTGTTTTTTGGATATTTTTTTATTATCGTCTCATATTCCAGCGCAGCCTTTTCATATTCCTGTTCCTTGTAATAGCTGTCTGCAATCCAGTACTGAGCGCTTGCTGCTTTAGGGGACTTTGGTTCTGCTTTTATGAACTTCTGAAAACCGGCCCTTGATTCCTTGAATTTGCCTTCATCAAACATTTTTTTTGAGGAGTCGTACAAATCCGGCCCTTCAGGCTGTTCAGCCGGGCTTGTTTTTGCAGGCTTGGAAGCATCATTCGCAGCGTTCTGCTGATCCTGAGGCTGTCCAAGCCCTGTAACTGAATTCTGATCAACTTGTTGCCCGGTATTTCCCTGCGCCGTATCACCGCCTGCAGGCTGATTATAACCTGAAAGCAATTTCTGATTCTGATCTGCCAAACTGCTAAACTGAGACAGTTTATACTCAAGCTCCTCGACTTTGCCTGTAAGACGCTGAATTTCAGTCTGAAGCTTGTCGAGGTTAACTCTTGTTTCAGCGTTTTTGGCTCTGAAATTACGTTCCGTCTCTTGCTTCTTTGCTCCAAGATCCTCAATCTGATAGTTCAAATCAGACTCAAGTTTAGCCAAACGCTCTTCCATGTTGTTAACCTCTGTTTTTGAGGCGCAACCATGAAAAAGAAACAAAGTACATAATGTAAGCAGTGTAATAATATTTTTCATATTTGCAAAATCACAAACCACGATGATGATCAGGTTCCAGGCAACAAATCAATTAAACTACTTAACTTCGCAATGTCCGCGACGATTCTTGGCATGTTCTTCTTCGGTCTTTGCATTAGGAACAAGCGGTTTTTCTTCGCCGAAGCTTACAGTTGAAAGACGAGCTTCTGCTACGCCAAGTTCAACAAGGAAAGCTTTTGCTGCCTGAGCACGCTTGTCACCAAGAGCCATGTTGTATTCGTTGGTGCCGCGATCATCGCAGTGACCTTCGATGGTTACGCTAACATCAGCGTTGTCAGCAAGGAACTGTGCCTTCTTCTTAAGGATTTCAGCTGATTCAGGAGTGATAGCCGAGCTGTCGAAATCAAAATGAATATCTTCAGCTACGAAAGCTTCCTTAGCTGCTGCCTTTGCTGCTGCTGCTGCATCTTCAGCTGGAGCTGCTGGCTGTTCAACGGTGTCATTCTGGGTCATACCAGTGTCCTGAGCTGTTTCTTTCTTCGAACATGCGCTGATTCCGAAGATAAGGCCAGTCATAACAACCGCCATAACAAGATTTTTTGCTACTCTCATAAAATTTCTCCTCCTCATACAATTGTGTGGTTTAGTTATTCATTGTTCATATTGGGAGACCAGCGAGGTTCGCTCTGCTCACCACCCATGGTGAGAAGTCGGCGCTGATCGGTTCCAAATGCCGTCATGACGTAAATACGCGAAGCACCCTCCCTGGTCGATGAAAAAGCAATTAAGCTTCCGTCAGGTGACCATGAAGGAGTTTCGTTGTTTCCTTCACTTGTTGTAAGCGCAGTAAACCCGCTTCCATCAGGATTTATGACGCATACATTATGAGCCCCGCCTCTTGATGCTGAATAAGTAATCTTGCTGCCATCAGGCGACCAGCTCGGACTTGTATTATATTTACCCTCGTAAGTAATCCTTACAGTATTTCCACCTTCAAGATCTTTAACATATATCTGAGGACTCCCTGCCCTGTTGGAGACAAACGCCATTCTTTTCCCGTCAGGTGAAAAAGTAGGAGACACGTCAATCCCAAGGTTATCGGTGAGCTTTTTAATAATTTTACCTTCTCCGGTCAACAAATAAATATCCTGATCGTCACCGGATGCAAGAGTTGCCGCGAGCATATGTTGTCCAGGGAGCCATACCGGCGATATATTTAGCCTGCTTGGTTTCGCCACTATACTTTTTTTCTGGCCAAGAGCCTTTATATGGAGACTTGGCTGGCCGGTTCTGTATGAAGTATACACAAGCCACTGACCATCAGAAGACCAAGCAGGAGAAACAGAAATACTGTTCTCTTTTGTAGCTTGGCGGATATTATACCCATCGAAATCACATGTAAAGATTTCTTTATTTCCGTTTGTCTTGGAAACAAAAGCAATACTGCTGTCAAAAAAGCCGGACTTATTGGTAAGAAACTTCATAATCTCCGCACAAAAACGGCGAACCATTTTTCTCGACATATCAGGACTGCCTGTATAGCGTTTGGCAAGCAACCGCTTTCCCTGGAAAGTATCAAACAGAACAAGATCCATCTGAATCTGTCCGCCTGATAATTTAACGCCTCCGGAAACCATTAATTCAGCTCCTGCGCCCGTCCATTTCTTGAAATTTACCGAGGCCTCGTCAAGACCGCCAGGCTCATCTCCCAGCTGGCTGAAAGCAAGAACGTTAAAATACCCTGTAAAAGCCAAGGTGTCAGAAAGCAGCTGCCTGACATTTCCGGCATCACCGGATGAATCAGAATCGCCCTGCATCGGATCTATTCCCGCAACTGCGAGAGGAATCTTCTTGTTCGCAGATGGATTCACTTCATAATATCCGTAACATATTGAACTTGCAGCTGTCAAAAACAATGCAACATAAATCCCTAAAAAAAGCCTTTTAATTTCCATAAAATACTACCTCACTTAATTCCATCTGGAGTAAAACGAAACTCTCCTACCATAACATCCTGCTTTATCCCTTGGGGAAAACCGGGAAATGGTACTGTTTTCATGATAGTGCGGTAAACGGTATCATCAAAATAGGAATTACCGGATCTTTTCTTGAACAAAGGTGGTTCCTTGAGCTCTCCGCTTGGCAGAACGGACAATATAACCAGAGCCTCCAATCCTTTGTTATTAGAAACAGTATCCGCAAAAATCCAATTTTTACCCAAATACCTTGCAATCTCATAAAAATAAAAATCTGCAACGCTTGCTGAAACACCACCCTTTTCCGAACCGCCTTCGACTCCGTGAACCGAGCCTTTCTCACTCCCACGGGGATCACCCTCTTCACCGCCATCACCTTCGCCGACGCCAGCGGCCTTGCTTGCCGCCGCCTTAAGAGCCGCTTTTTTTCTCATACGGGCCAAGGCATCCGATTTTTCAGAGCCGTCTTTTTCACCGACTTTTCCGTCTTTTTTTGGCTCTTTACCCTTGGTATCTTTTTCCTTAGATTCTTTATCTAAAGGTTCTTTGTCGGCCGGTGTTTTATCATCTTTTGCGTCTTTTTTTGCATCCTTGCTATCCTCCTTAACCTCAGGTGGCTTTTCCTTTTCAGGTTCTTTCTTTTCTTCTTTTTTCTCTTCCTTCTTCGGCTTTGTGGATATCACATCTTCCTTGGGAACCTCTTTTGGCTTCTTTTCCTCTACCTTTGGTTCTGGTTTCGGTTTTTGTGGTTCCTTGGGAGGCGGTGGAGCCTCTTTTTTAGGTTCAGGATCTGGCTTTGGAGGAGGAGCTTTTTCTATATCTCCCTTTGGAGGGGGGGCTTCTTTTTCAACAGGAGCTCCGCTTTCAGCGGCAGGTTTTTCAGCATTTGGAGAAGCCTTTGGGTTAAGAGCCCCCTTCTTTTTTGCAGGAGGCTCCAGAGAGGGCATTGTGGATAGATCTACGGTAATGACCGTCTGTTTAATCTCCGGAATATTTAATTCCGGCAGATAAAACATACCTGCTACTATGAAAGCATGGAGAATAACAGACACGAATCCCCATACAAAAAACTGGGATGTATCGCCTGTATCATTTAGCATTGATGAACGATCAGACATTGATTAAACCTGCATATCCTAATTGGATTTCTTATCTTCCTCAGGCTGGGTAACCATACCCAGTTTCTCAATGCCCGCGGCTTTTACTTCAGCCATCACCTTGACAACATCTCCGTAAGGCACCCTCTTATCAGCGTTAAGATATACTTTTTTATCTGGTTTGGCAGCTACAGCATCCTTGATATTCTTCTGAAGAAGCTCAATAGCCACCTGGGTTTCATTGATAAAGACCTTCCCATCCTTGTCCAGTGAGACAATTATTTCGGTGTTGTCAGACGGCAGAGCCTCGGCCGTGGCCTGGGGAAGAGCGACATTTATGCCTTGGGCCATCATTGGAGCCGTAACCATGAAAATAATAAGTAGAACCAGCATAACGTCAACAAATGGAGTGACGTTTATTTCAGACATAAGATTGTCATCACCGCTGTTTGCGCTGAAGCCCATGGCTACTTCCTTCTCCTCATTATGTCGTGTTCTATGATATTAAGGAAATCCGCTGAAAAGTTTTCCATTTCAGAGCTTATTACACGAATCTTCTGGTTAAAAAAGTTAAAGCCTATAACAGATGGAATGGCAACACCAAGACCAACAGCCGTTGCAATCAAAGCTTCAGAAATACCTGGGGCGACAGCTGCAAGAGACGCTGATCCGGTGAGGCCTATATTGTGGAAGGAATTCATGATCCCCCATACTGTCCCGAAAAGGCCTATGAAAGGGGCGGTATTGCCTGCCGTAGCAAGGAAAGCAACAAACTGATTCAGTCGGGTTATCTCTGATGTACTGGCTCTTCTGAGTGAACGGGTAATGGCATCCATACCGCTGTCATCTATGTATAAGCCAGATTCACCGACCTCCTTCTTGTCACTGATCGCACCCTGGCTTATTTTTTTTATTTCCAGGTAACCGACCTTGAAAACCCTGGCAACAGGACTATAGTTAAGCCGTTTTGCCATTGCATATGCTTCTGCAAGATTTCGGCTCTTCCAAAAGGTTTCGTTGAATTCTACTGACTCATGATAAGCTCTTTTTATCATCCTGAACTTCATGAATATGATTGTCCAGGATGTCAGAGAAAAAAATACAAGGATCATAAGGACCATCTGAACAACAAGTCCTGAACCCATTATGATTTCAAGAAAATTTAAACTTTGTGGAGCTCCCATTTTTATCCCCGGAATTATACGCTAAGTAACATAAAAAATTTATTTGATTTTACCACTTTTAATCTCAGATGCTGATCACCATCGGCAAATTGCAAATAGTGCAACAACTGAAAAAATTCAACAAAACAATTTAAAATTTTCAAAAAGATACTGATAGCAATACAGGGCGCAGTAATCAACAATGATTTTAATTTTAGTGCTTATTTAATCAAAAAAAAACCTTCACGCACACCTTGCGGTGGGCATGAAGGTTGAATACTTAATATTGAGAGGCAGGGCTATTTATTACATCATGCCGCCCATACCGCCCATGCCAGCGCCTGGATGCCCCATAGGCGCCTTATCATCTACTTTCTCAGAGATCATAGCTTCGGTTGTAAGCATCAGTGAAGCAACGCTTGCAGCATTCTGGATTGCAAAACGAACAACTTTTGTAGGATCAATTACGCCTGCAGCGATAAGATCTTCATACTTGTCACAAGCCGCATTATATCCGAAAGAGCCTTCTGAGTTCTTAACCTTGTCAATTACAACAGATCCTTCTACTCCGGCATTATTTGCAATCTGACGGAGAGGTTCTTCAATCGCACGGATAACAACCTGAACGCCAAGTCTTTCTTCGCCTTCAGTTGCTTCCTTAAGCTGTCCAAGAACGGAAAGGCAACGAACAAGAGCCACACCGCCTCCAGGAACTATGCCTTCTTCCACAGCTGCGCGGGTAGCGTTAAGAGCATCTTCAACTCGTGCTTTCTTTTCTTTCATTTCAGTTTCAGTCGCAGCACCAACATTGATAACAGCTACGCCGCCAATGAGCTTTGCAAGTCTTTCCTGAAGTTTTTCACGATCATAATCAGAAGATGTTTCCTCAACCTGGGCGCGAATCTGCTTTACTCTTGCTTCAAGAGCAGCGCGAGCGCCTGCGCCATCCACAATCGTTGTGTTGTCTTTGTCGATTGTAACGGTTTTTGCACGGCCGAGATCTTCAAGAGTGATATTGTCAAGCTTGATGCCCATATCTTCTGAAACAACCTGACCACCGGTGAGAACTGCAATATCTTCAAGCATTGCCTTTCTTCTGTCACCAAAACCAGGAGCCTTAACAGCCGCAACATTAAGAACGCCGCGGAGCTTGTTTACAACGAGGGTTGCAAGTGCTTCACCGTCAACATCTTCAGCAACTATAAGAAGAGGTCTGCCCATTTTTGCTACCTGCTCAAGAACAGGAAGAAGATCCTTCATGCTGCTGACCTTCTTTTCACAAAGAAGGATAAAAGGATTTTCAAGGGAAACCACCATTTTTTCAGAGTCAGTTACAAAATAAGGCGAAAGGTAACCACGATCGAACTGCATACCTTCAACAACTTCAAGTGTGGTTTCCATTGATTTAGCTTCTTCAACGGTGATTACGCCTTCTTTGCCGACTTTGCTCATGGCTTCCGCAATGATGTTCCCAATGGTTTCATCACTGTTTGCAGAGATGGTACCAACCTGGGCAATTTCACGCTGATCTTTGGTAGGCTTGCTCATCTTGGCAAGTTCTTTTACAACGGTCTCAACAGCCCTATCAATGCCGCGCTTGATGGACATCGGGTTATTTCCCGCCACAACAAGCTTCTGACCTTCTTCATATATTGCTCTTGCAAGAACAGTTGCAGTGGTTGTGCCGTCACCAGCCATATCGCTGGTTTTGCTGGCAACTTCTTTTACCATTTGAGCGCCCATATTCTCAAACTTGTCTTCAAGCTCTATTTCCTTGGCAACGGTAACGCCATCTTTTGTTACGGTCGGGGAACCCCAGGATTTTTCAATAACAACATTACGACCTTTTGGGCCAAGTGTAACAACAACAGCATCAGCAAGGGTCTGAACACCTTTAAGCATAGCCACTCTGGCATCTGCACCGTATTTGATAATCTTTGCAGCCATAAATATCTCCAAATTATTGATTTTTTTATTTATTAATCAGATGTGCACAAACTTTAAGAAGAAGGATATTAATCTTCAATCACGCCGTAAACGTCATCCTGGCTCATGATAAGAAATTCATCACCGTCAATTTTTACTTCATGACCGCCGTATTTACTGAAAAGAATACGGTCACCAACTTTGAGCTCCATTGGAACAACCTTGCCATCATCTGCAATACGGCCGTTGCCAACCGCTATTACCTTACCTTCTGCCGGCTTCTCCTTGGCAGTGTCAGGAATTATAATACCACCCTTGGTTGTTGTGGCTTCTGCGGTCCTTTGGACAACAATACGATCATGCAAAGGTCTGATTTTCATCTTTAAATATCTCCTTTTTCAGTTCAGAAATTATAGTATATTGATGGTTTTAAAGAATTATAAACATAATTATCTTCAGCTCTATTATACAGACACCTAATATTACTTAAGATGATGACCCGGAAGAAGAGTCCGAGCCAATGGAAGATGGAGGAACAGAGGTACCTGGACGTGAAGATCCTGCGTAGTCTGTTACATACCATCCGCCACCCTTGAGATGGAATGAGCTTTGGGAAATAATCCTGCCCATTTTCCCGGCACATTTCTCACAGACTTCAAGCGGCTTGTCGCTTATCTTCTGCAGAACTTCTACACTCATGCCGCATTTTTCGCACTGATATTCATATATCGGCATAACCAAACCCCCAATAATTAATTTTTAAAACAATAACAACCTAACAATAACAAATGGTTAGCATTTCAATCAGCAAACCTTATTTTCGACAATAATCTATGCAGACTTTTTTGATTGTCAAGCCCGTAATATTTTTTTTTGTCATGCACGTCATTTTTACAGCCGAGAAATACATTTATACCCTGTACTGCCAAAGATCATAAAAATCCAGGATCTGTTTCATTCCTGAAAAATTAATCTTCAAAAGTATTTCCCTTGTAATCTCATGTACTTTTTTTTCCTCTGCCAGTCGTTCAGATTGTGTGGCCTCAAAATTTTGAAAAAATCTTGAAAACCGCACTATGTGAACCAATTCGTGTGCCGCAATGTATAAAAAAAACGAAAACGGATCTAGGCCCTGATTCTCTTCCATCAGTTCGAGTATATTTTGATCCTGAACGCATATTTTATAAAAATCGTAATTTTCGGCGGTATGGATGCTATCATTGGGCCTTGCATTATATCGTAAAATTTCTGCCAGGGGACCTTTTACAATTTCTGATTCTGAAAGATCAGCCATGGTTATGAAATCATACCTGATCGCCCCCCACTCAGATCCTGAAAGCTTGTAATATCCAGAAACGAGTTCCTCCGCATCCGAAATTGCCCGGGACACCATCTCCAGCTGTTTTTTATCAAATAACCTCAATGCCATATTTTCAATCGCCCGGTTTCTAAAATAATAATGGACAAAGTCTTTGAATAAATGATAATAGCAAAGTTTGTTTGACCTATATATTTCATACTAAAAATAATTTTATTTAAATTTAACAAGGATTTGGAGGTGATCGATTGGGTAGCGTAATCAAAAAAAGGCGTAAAAAGATGCGCAAGCACAAGCACCGGAAACTTTTAGCCCGCACACGCCATCAGAGAAGAAAGGGTAAATAACACCTCCGGTTTTTTCCAGAGACTATCTCAGCGAAGAGTTTCAATGCCGTCACCGGCAAAGAACTCTTCGCTGTTTTATTCTTAACAGACCAATCCGGCCTTTATAAGTGGTCGGTTTTGATTGGACAGATTTTCTGAAAATATAAGTGAAAATCCTATCAACAAATCCTTATATAATTTTGACCTCTGTGTCTCATATTTTTAATAAAAGCTTCAAGCGGCGATTGGAATTTCCAGACCTTCAAAATATGTTTTATCAGGCGTATTATTCTTAAAGCTCTGGTGAGGCCTTTTTGTGTTGTAGAACCTCAGATAATCGCCAATTTTGTGTCTCGCTTCTGACATGCTTCCATAGGCCTTCAGATAAACCT
>NZ_AUEY01000053.1 GCF_000426225.1 Desulforegula conservatrix Mb1Pa | reverse complement strand
AGTAGGCTTTATAAAGGGGAAGAGTGCAATAAGCATTGCAAGGAATTATGGTGGCCGGAAAAAGAATTTTACTGGTCAGAATTTTTGGGCAAGAGGCTATTATGTCTCGACAGTTGGCAAAGATGAGCTGGCGGTTCGAGAGTATATTAGAAAACAAGAATATGAGGACCGCAGAATTGAACAGTTAAGACTGTTTGATTAATCACCTTTAGGTGATCCCCATTTTTTACCGCTTTGAGCGGTTCAGAATTCCATGCCACCGGCTTTGCCGGTGGTCGGTGACTTTTAATATGTGAGCAGTTATTGTTTATCTATGTGTTCAGTTTCTTTTTAATAGCTTATTTGCTTTTTTTATGGACATATAGAGTAATTAAATTTGTTTAAATGCTTAATCTTAATTGAGTATTATTTAAATAAATAACATGGGTTGATCTTTTATAGGATGATATATTAATTTGCAGCGATATATAAATGGTTGGCGTGAGACCCTTGACTGGTATCATAAAAAGATATCATCGTTGATATGACTTTTTATGATATTAAGAGTAATTACGCTCCGAATTTTGGATTTATTGGAATTTTATGTTGAATTTGAAAGTAAAACATGAGAGAAATAAACTAAGTATAAATAACTGTATGTATATACAGTTATATTGCTCCAAGCTGAAGGTGAGTCCATTTGTCATGTGATGTCGCCTGTAGTTGGATCAAGTAGTCATGTAACAATTAAAGCAAGGTTTTCTTGGAGGCACCAATGACAAATGGTATTGTAAAATGGTTTAACAATAGCAAGGGATACGGCTTTATTGCCCAGGAAAATGGCCCTGATGTATTTGTACACTATTCTGGAATCAGCGGAAACGGGTACAAGGCCCTGAATGAAGGCGATAAGGTTTCATTCGAAATAGAGCAGGGAAAAAAAGGTCCGGCAGCTGTTAATGTAAGAGTTCTTTAATTTTTTAGTCCTGATAATAATATAAAGGTCCTGTGGCTAAGCTACAGGGCTTTTTTTTTGAGTGATCTTAATATTCTGCGTATAGCTAAGCGTGAAGTCTTTTTAAACAGCTCCTTTTCCAGAGAACATGAGAGAGGATCACCTGTTTAAGTATGGTTGCCTGGTTCAACCCTTATGCTCCCGTATCTCCAGCCTCTTGAGGCTTTTTTTGACGGAGTCGCAAAAAGCTTAAAAAAGACCTCATCGTCATGCCGGAGTTGATCCGGCATCTTTGTATTTCCAACTATTTCTGGATTACGGCTCCCGTTTTTCAACTGGATAGGCCTGGGTCTGGATGACTGCAATCGGATAACCAAATAATATTTTGAATAAAGCATGGCCTTGTATGGTTAAATTGTCGTTTAAAAAGGCCAAATCATAGGGGATTAGAGCGTCCTTTGCTCGTAATTAGGCATCGATCCATCATACAACTGATGGGGCGAGGGCCTCCGGCGGGTCGCTTTTTAAAAAAAGCTCCGCAAAAACTTTCATCTAAAAACAGCGCATACACAACTTTCGGATATTTGCTTCTTGTAATAATAAGAATATAAAGTTTTTGAGGGGGCTTAAGAACGTTTTTACAAAAAGTTCTCCAAGGTCAAGAATTACAAAAAAGTTTATTATTTAGCTTTTCAACATCTAAGTGGAACACAGCCTTAAAAATATAGACAGTCGCACACTATCTTTTAATTTTTGATTTGCTTTAAATATCTTCATGGACTTAGAATCGACAATTAGTGCTATATACCTCTTTAAAGGAAAACGACCATGGAAGCTCGCCTGTTCTGGTTTATGGATATAGGTCCCAGGGATACCCAGGAAGATTGCGTGATGTTCGAGGACATAGTCAAACAGGTAGATCAGGGGCAGGGATCTAAAAAAATTGTTTCGGACTCTTTTATAGCCGCTATTTGCGATGGCCTCGGCGGTCATGATGCAGGTGAGGTCGCGAGCCGTTTTTTCTGTGATAATCTTGTAAAACTTGATCCTTCGGTTATTTGTTCTGTCATTGATGAAGAACTGATGAAAATTCAGATCAAATCCATTGATATGATTCCTTCTTCATGCGGTACGACCATCGCCGGAGTAATAAAGCATGGGGATAGGCTGTCCGTTTTTAATGCCGGTGATAGCAGGGTCTATCATATGAAGGGGAGCCTTTTTCAGGTATCCCATGATCATTCTTATGTTCAGGATTTAGTCGACAATGAATATATTTCTGAAGAAGACGCAATCGGACATCCATATAGAAATGTGGTTACTTTTGGAATGGGTCCGGTTTTTCAGAATAAGGAATCAGACAGAAGAATTTTTTTGCAAGAGGTCATGATACGGAGAGGCGAGGGGGTTCTCATCTGCTCTGATGGTATTTATGAATCAATCGGGCATTCAGCCATTGCCGAAGCCCTGTCAATACCTGAAAGCGGAGGAGACAGGCTGGTTAAGCTTTTATTTGATAATGGCATGAGAGATAATTCAAGTTTTGTTTATATATGGTTCCAGTGATATGCAATCCTAATTTCTATTTAAAAGGACCATTATTTGTATTCAGGATTTGATGATCTTGCAAAAAGTCAGAAAAGGGCGGTGGCGTTATACCCTGCTTGACCGGCATATTTGTATTTTCAGCTATTTCTGGATTCCGGCCTGCGCCGGAATGACGGGAATCGGGTTTTTTGCTATCCTGCAAAGATTGACAAAGCCTCAAAGAAGAAATCAAAATTATGATAGTATTCTGATGGCCTAAGCAAGTCAACGTGTGCCCCAAAATTAGATGAGGGACTTTTTACAGTCCATCAAAGATTACTCAATTTCCGGTAATCATGGAGAAAAAAATTTGAAGAATATCATTCACAAGTGTCTGCCGACTTACAAGGTTGGTGAAAAACTTGGGCAGGGAATATATGGCAGTGTTTACAGGGTTAATGACGGACTCAAGGAAAGAGCCGTCAAGATTGTCCCTTTGATTGTTGAACGATCAGTTGATCTTCCTGGTCCCCAGGCTCTTGATTCAAAGGTGTCCATGGATTTTCTCGCAGTACAGGACTACTATGGCAAGATTAAAGGCGACGGGGTTGTGGAAATTTACGACTTTCATCTGGTTAACAAGAGGGTGGCAAGGGATCATGCTGCTGCGGAACTCGTCATCCTTATGGAGTACTGCCAGGATAATCTCAATTCGGCTGTTGTGGACAATTTCCCACTTGAACCATCCATATGTATTTCGTGCATGTTTCAACTTGCATCACTAATACGCAGACTTGTCAGAATACCCGGAGATGTTTTTGTAATATCAGATTTGAAACCAACAAATATACTAATTACAACAGCAGGCGACCTTGTGATTGGGGATTTAGGCGGCCTGAAAAGGATAAGCAGTCTTTCCGCCACTATAGCCGCACAGTTTTCGCCATCATGGACAGCTCCCGAGATAATGCTTAGAGGAGATGCCCCGAGCATCCTTTCAACAGTTTACGCCTTTGGTCTTGTTTCTTTTTTTATTTGGGAAGGAAAACAGCCGTATCCAGAGGCCGATTTTTTAAGCCGGATTTCTTTAATCAGGGATGGTGGCGTTAAATTATCCCGTCAGGATATCCCTTCTGAGTTAAGAGCTTTGATATCAAGATGCCTTGCTTTTAATCCCAAGGACAGACCAAGGGACTTTGATGATATTCTTAACAGGCTTTCAGAAATAAAATCACAATTTTTGAGAAATGCGTCTGGAAATAAAGGCATATTGAATCAAGTCAAGCAGGAGCCTCGTATAAACGACCACAACCATTTGAATTATTCCCAAGGCTCTGACAATGAATCTGTTCCTTATTATGCAAATGAGAGGCTGAAAAATGCGAAGCCTGGAGATCAATGGAGAGAACCTTTTCTTGCCATTGAATTTGTATGGGTACCATCCGGGATATTAATATTTGGAGACAGCCGTGAAACCATTGAACTTGACGGCTTCTGGATCAGCAAATATCCTGTTACCCAGGGCCAGTGGAAAAAAATGATGAACACTAATCCTGCTCATTTTGCAAAGGGGGATAATTATCCGGTCGAGAGGATTTCATGGAATGAAGCCCAGTCTTTTGTCAATAATCTGAACAACAAACATTCCGGCAGATATGTTTTTGCCCTGCCACAAGAGGCTCAATGGGAGTTTGCAGCAAGCGGAGCCAATAACTCAGCCAATGATTATTCCGGGTCAAATGAGCCTGATGAGGTCGCATGGCATCGTTTTAACAGTGATCTTTCCACCCAGCCAGTAGGCAGAAAAAAACCCAATGAGCTTGGGGTATATGATCTGTGTGGTAACGTGATGGAATGGTGCGAAGATTTTTTCAACACCTATGATTACAACTCTTCCGGCTCAAAGGAGATTTACAGAGTCAGTAAAGGCGGGAGCTGGCGCCAGGATCCGTCTTCATGCAGAATAACTCATCGCCACAAAGCCGCAGCAGGACTTGGATATTCTGATCTTGGATTCAGAATTGTCAGGAATAGTTGACGGCTATTTCATTTCTAAATATTCACACATGAATAATAAAAAGGCGTATAAGGAATAATTATCCTAATACGCCCTTGAATTACAGATTTATTGATTACCTGTCTACTGATTGATCTGCGCGTTTCGCCTTTGTATGTACCCATCCCTTATCATTACATAAGGATCAAATGCAGCTTCTTTAATCGTTTCATAATCTCCGATTCTGTCAGATGTGGCGTTTATAGTATCCAACCCCTTCATAGATATAAAGAGTCCAGCTGGCGCTTCTGAAAGGTAGACGGTTGGATCAACCCCGTATGATATAAGCCCTCCTGTAGTATCTCTAAGCGTAGAAGGACCTAAAAAAGGCCATACAATATAAAAACCATTTCCGATTCCATATGAACCGAGTGCTTGCCCAGGATCTTCAGCAGGCGGGTTCATTTCCTTTACATGTGCGGTAAGGTCAAAAAGTCCTGCAAGACCGAATGTTGAGTTAACTAAGAATCTTGCGAGTTCGGCTTCGGCCTCTTTGCCTTTGCCCTGCATTACGCATCCCAAAAATCTACCAGGAGTTGAAAAATTTCTGAAAAAATTTCTTACCCCTGCTCTGAAAAAATCAGGTGTTATGAACTTGTAGCCTTGAGCAACAGGTTTTAATAACCAGAAATACATTTTATCATTGAATATGAACATCGGTCTGTTGAAAAATTCTATAGGATCATTTGAAACGTCTGATTCAACTCCGTTGTCTTCTCCATATAAGAACGCCTGATCCTCTTCTGTGGTATTTTTTTCTGCTGCGATAGAGCAAGTCGCGTTGAAAAATACAGATACAATGGCAAGGATCAGGAAGAGCCTGGAAATATATTTAAATGTTCTTGTTATCATAGAGTGTCTTTATCACTTTGTGCTGCCGCTTGCCCCTTGGCCTTTATTTCAATATTTTTTTCCTTGAGCCTTTTTATAAGGTCGGCAGGAGTTTTTTTGGCCAGAAAGGATGCGAACTGGGTTCTGTAATTCTTTACAAGGCTGATGCCTTCAACCTTTACGTCATATATGAACCAGCCCGAATCTTTTTTAAGAATATTATATTCCATCGGGATATTTCCGTTTTGTTTTATAACCGCGACTTTAATAACAGCCTTGTTGCTGTCCTGGATTTCCTGGGACACATATGAAATAGTTTCGTTATTATAGGAATCAATTTTGTTAAGGTATGAGGTTCCCAAAAGTTCTGAAAAAGCATCTATAAAATCATTCTTTTCCTGTTCTGAAAATGTATTCCATGGTCTTCCCACGGTTCGTATTGATATGGTTTTGAAATCGAATATTCCGTACACGATATCCCATATCTCTTTTTTTGCCTTTTCCTTGTCCAGCTTGCTGTCTTTTTGGGCCTTAAGAATCTCAATCACCTTGTCAATCTTGACGGAAAAACTTTTCATTGGTTCTTCCATGGCAGAAGCAGATGCTCCCGAAACAGTGACAGCCAAAAAAATGGATATAAGTAAACAGTATATTTTTTTCATAACTCCTCCTTTTGCTAAACTCCGCCGAACACATATTTGCTTATCAGTTCTTCGATATCAAGCGCTGACTCAGTATCGTTAATTGTATCTCCGCTTTTAAGATTATCCTCCGCACCTCCTGGAGTTAGTTTTATGAATTTGTCACCAATCAACCCCGCTGTTTTAACTGAAGCTATTACGTCGCTTGATACTGGTATAGTGTTTGTTATTTTAAGAGTAACTATTGCGTCCTGCTTTTTAGCATCAAAGGCAATATCTCCCACACGGCCTACTTCAACACCGGCCATTTCAACAGACGCTCCTTTTTTAAGACCGCTGACTGACTGAAATCTGGCCTTGAGAAAATAGTAATCCGTATCCATCATTTCCATTTTCCCGAGTTTTATGGCCATATAAGATATGCTTATTATTCCGATAAGCATGAACAGGCCGACTGTAAACTCAACATAACTTTTTTTCATAAATGCCTCGTTTATATGCTTATTTCATAAAATTTTTTACTGTCTGTTTCAGCAGATTCAAAAAGCTTTTCAATATCACTTGCGGAGTCTGCCTGGGCAAAACCTGCGCCGATTGAAAATCTGACTGGAGATAAGGTCTTTGTACCAATCAAATCAACCGGATTGACCTTCTTTGCAATATCAGCGCAGATTTCCTTTGCCTCCTCAATAATTGTATTTGGCATTAAAATCATTATTTTGTTCATCCCATATCTTGAGCAGATGTCTGTAATCCTGAGCAGCTTATTTATGCCAGATGCGAAATCCCTGATTAATGCCTGGATAGCTTCATGGCCAGTAAATCCGGTTGTCTCATTATCTGATTCAAATGTAAGTATTACAATTGAGAAGGCTGACTGGCCAAATTCCAGTCTCGCTATTTCCTCGCTGAACCTTCTGTCTCCGTGACACTTGGGGGGGAGACCTGTCAAATCGTCATGACTGCATTCCGTGCCCCTTATGAACTCCTGAATGTTTTCATTTTTGTCTTTAAAAATATTCTGGGACAGACCTTCATAAATTATTTTGCCTTCATCAAGCATGGCCACTTTTTGCGCGATATAAAAAACATCAGGAATTTCATGGCTTACGAGCACGCAGGTAAACCCGAGTTTTTTCTGGTAATCCGAAATCATGCTGTGCACGGCATTTTTTCTTATGGGATCAAGCCCTGTGGTCGGTTCATCAAAAAGAACCGTCTCCGGATCAGTAATAAGTGCCCGGGCAAGAGCCACTCTTTTTTTCATTCCACCTGATATCTGGGAAGGATATTTCCCTTCAATCCCCATGATATCCAATTGTTCCATGCGCTGAAAAACTTTTTCCCTGATAATTTTATCTTTGAAAAGTTTTTTTTCTGAAAGAGGGAGCGCAATATTGTCATAAATCGTTATCGAATCAAAAAGAGCGTTGCCCTGAAAAACATAGCTGAATTTCGACCATATCTGCCTGAGCTGTTTTTTATTTATTTTGCTGAAGGGCATTCCCTCAAATATTATTTCACCATCATCCGGCTGAAGCAGGCCAATGATATGCTTGAGAAGAACGCTTTTGCCCTCGCCGCTTTTACCTATTATGGCAGTAATCTCGCCACGGTTTATGGACATGTTCACGCCGCGGAGAACCTCAAGATTCCCGAATGATTTTTTTATGTCTTTTATTTCTATTAATGGTGAAGGCATATTTTTTAAAGTAAGAATGATGTTAAGATGTAGTCTGCAATAAGAACAAGAATACAAGAGTTTACAACCGCAGACGTGGTTGAAAGGCTGACGCCCTTTGACCCGAAATCACCAGTTCTGAGATGGGTAAAAAATCCATTGTAACAGCATACTGTATTTACAATAGCGGCAAAAGTCACAGCTTTTATGAATCCTCCTGTAACATCAGCCATTACAACGCTTTCTACGGCACGGTAGTAATAGATATAAGGATTAATTCCAAGAAGAACAGAACCTGTTATAAATCCTCCTGCTATGCCCACGATGTCGAAAATTGCGGTTAGTATGGGGAAGCAGATCAGGGCAGCCCCGATTCTTGGTGTTACAAGAAATTTTACGGGATTGATATTCATGGTCTCAAGCGCGTCTATCTGCTCTGAAATCCTCATGATACCTATTTCAGCTGTCATTGCAGATCCAGCCCTGGCTATAACCATTATCGCGGTAAGCACAGGTCCGAGTTCCCTGACAAGGGTGAGCGCGACAGCAGTTCCAAGCAGGCCTTCCGATCCAAATTTTACTAGTGTGTAATAACCCTGAAGACCAAGAACCATTCCTGAAAAAAGAGCGGTCAGGCATATTACAAATATCGATTTGAAACCAATGAAGTAAATCTGTTCTATGATTTTAACGATTGGTAACGGATAGGTGAATATCTTGAGTAAAGATTCCGTAAAAAAAAGACCGGATCTCCCAAGTGCTTGAAAAAAAGAAAGGGTCTTTCCACCCAGATTTGTAACAGGATTGTTTCCCATTGAGAGCCGCACGTATGTAAATCCCCAATTAAATAATGTTGTGCCGTTTTAGAAGGCATACATTTCTGAGTTTATAGACAATATTTATTTTAAAAACAAGTAAGAAGAAGTAATCTCAATTTTGTTTTTTATAAACCATGTTTCTTTAAAAGAAAATAATTCACACAACTTAAAATATTTGATATCGGAATATAATTGTTCAGAGCATAATGTCATTATTTTTATACGAAATTACTGATTTATCTTCTTTTTTTGAAGACATCGTAAAAATTATTTGAATTATAAAGCCTTAATAAAATGAAGCATATCCATAAGCCCCTTATTTTTATGGCAGGGAATCACTCTGCAAAAGATGAAAACGATCCGTCCGAGATTCTTCAAAGCAAGTTCAATGTAATGTTCGCTGCTGATGAGAAAGAAATACAAGGATTAACGGGGCTTGCCGGAATACCTGAGCTCATAGTGCTTGATTCAAGCGTAGATCAGCATGCGGCCTGTTCTCTTTGCAGAAAAATCAAGGAAGAAAATTACACATGCCGGGTTCCTGTCCTTTTTATAAAAGACTCAAAAGAATCTGAGAATGAACACGTATATTTTGATGATCCTTGCTCGTGTTTCATAACCAGGCCTTTTCAGCCATCATCCCTTGTCTCTCTAATCAAGCGCCATATCAGGGATAATAAGGTCTATTCCAGCAGAAGCATAGATATCAAAGAAAGAATTCTTAATGAGGATATGCTTGACGACGATAATATTTCCGGCTTTTATGACAGATATGTTGCTTGTAATTACTGCAACTCCAGATTCAATATGGATATGCTCAATCTCACAAGGGACATAGCTCTCCTGATTACATTGACCGGTAGAATTCTTACGGTTAATGACAGGGCGGCAAAGGTTTTTTCGGTTGATCCTGATTATATGATTGGCAAGACCATAGACGATTTTGTGGCGCCCGAAGTATCAGACTACATGCGTGAGCAGAGGGGTGAAATATCAAGAACCGGAAAATTCATGCGGTTTTTGCATCATTTTAATGGACGGGTCTACGATTTCTGTCTTTATCCAATGAGATGTCCTGATGGTGTAATAAACATAGCCGGTGTTTTTGTGAGGGATGTGACAAATATCAAGCTTCTTGAGGATAATATCCACAGTCTGACCCAGGCAATGATCAAAGCCCAGGAATCAGAGCGACAGCGAATATCCATGGATCTTCACGACAATGTTGCCCAGGAACTTGCCAGCCTTAGAATCGAGATACAGAATTTCCTTGCGGATAATTCAGAGATGCCAAGGGAAATGGTTCAGAGGATATCCAAATGGTCCAAGTCCATCCAGAATACCATCATAGAAATAAGGGACATTTCCTATGATCTGAAACCACCGGTTATAGATCAGCTTGGATTTGTCCGTGCACTCTGCCATTATGCCGATGAGTTTCAGCACAAATACCGTGTTCCCGTGGATTTTTTCTCAGCCGGCGTTGAAAAGCTTGATCTTTGCTTCGAAATTCAGATAAACCTCTACAGACTCGTGCAGGAAGCCCTTAATAATATCATTAAACACTCAAGGGCTACCCAGGTGGTTATAAGGATTGTTGGTTCATATCCGAACCTTATAATGCGTATTGAAGATAATGGTCAGGGTTTTGACGTAAAAGACAGGATAAAAAGTGCGGCAAGGGAAAAAAGAATGGGATTATGCGGAATGGAAGAGAGGGTCAGGCTGCTTGGCGGACGATTCTCAATCCGGTCTATTCCTGGTGAAGGTACAAGGATTTCTGTCACAGTTCCTTACATACGTGACTTTGAGAACGCATCCCTCATTCAGGTTATTTAGCCCCAGAAAAAAATCCTCAATAATTATGACAGTGGCCACGGCCGCTGTTTTTTTGTTCTGTTCTTCAGTATCTTTTTCCAGCGAAATGATAAAAGTAAAGGATATGAACGGAAGAATAGTTTCTGTTCCCGCAAATCCCTCAAGAATCATCGGACTTTCGGCAAGTATTGTGGAAATAGTCTATGATCTTGGAAAAGGGAACCTGCTTGTCGGGGCTGTCTCATACAGTGATTTTCCTGAAGAAGCTAAAAGGCTGCCAAGGGTTGGATCATACAGCAAGCCGGATCTTGAGAAGATTATCTCCCTTAAACCTGATCTTTGTATTGCCATGAAAGACGGTAATCCTGAGGAATCCGTAAAAAGAATGGATTCACTTGGTATTCCTGTATTTGCCGTGGACACCGCCAGCCTGTCCGGGATTTATCAGGGCATTTCTGCCATTGGTGACCTTCTTGACAGAAAAATGGAGGCTGAGGGTCTGATTGTTGCAATGAGGAGCAAGATAAGTGCCGTAGAGAAAAGGGTTTCCTCATTCAAAGAAAGGCCTGGTGTTGTTTTTGAAGTAAATGAGGAGCCTCTTATTCTGGCGGGTAAAAACACGTTTATTGACGAGATGATCAAAACCGCAGGCGGAGTAAATCTTGTTAGTCAGGGCGTCGATTACCCGAGACTCACAAAGGAAAAAGCGGTTTCCATGATGCCTGAAATAATAATAATAAGCGGAATGACAGAGGAAACCAGAAAGAAAACATGGTGGTCGGAATTCAAGGATATTCCTGCTGTTAAAAATCGAAAAATACACAGAGTGTCTCCGGATATTTTCTTAAGACCCACACCAAGGATCGCGGACTGCATCCAGAAACTGTCATGGATAATCCATCCCGATAATAATCAGCCGGAATAACTGGATGCTTGAAGATAAAAAAAATATTCTTACTTTTTCAATCATACTTTTTTCAGGAGTATTTTTCCTTATTGCAGCCTCTGTATTCGGTATTCTTACAGGTGCTTCAGATTACGGTCTTTCTGATATCAAGGCTATTATCCTTTCCCATCCAGTGGACGACACTGCAAGATCAGTTATTATTGATCTCAGGATGCCAAGGGTTATTGTCGCAGCCCTTGCAGGGGCTATTCTCTCCTGTGGTGGTCTCGTTTTTCAGGCTATTTTCAGAAATCCTCTTTCAGAACCATACATACTCGGCCTATCCGGTGGATCAGGAGTAGGAGCGCTGATTGCCATAAGCATGGGGCTTGCAAGATTGCCTTTTGGGGTAATAACTGCTTTCATGGGCGGGATGGCCGCACTTATTGTCCTTTTTTACATCTCATCAGGAACAAAATTCCATCACTCGGACTCCCTTGTCCTTTCAGGCGTTATGATCAACAGTTTTTGCGGGGCGCTCATAATGTTCATCATCAGCATTGCAAGGGATACAAAAATTTACGGCATTGTAAGCTGGCTCATGGGGGATTTCTCTAACCAGGATTTCACAAATGCCTCTGTGATGGCGTCTGTTTTCATACCTTGCTTTGCCGGGATGTGGCTCCTTTCCCACAGTCTTAATCTCATATCAACCGGAGAAGAGCTTGCTGAATCAATGGGTGTAAAAGCCCGTACCGTAACGTGGGTAATGATAGTGCTGGTCTCAGTTCCTGTTTCTGTGCTTGTAAGTTTCTGTGGATTGATCGGGTTTGTGGGGCTTGTAGTTCCTCATATTACAAGAAGACTTGCTGGCCATGATCATCGTTTGCTTTTTCCATTATGTGCTCTTTATGGCGGAGGCTTTATGGTGCTCTGCGATCTTCTTTCCAGAACCATATACAGTAACGGTGAACTGCCGGTTGGTGTAATAACAGCTCTTATCGGATCTCCATTTTTCATTGCAATACTGAAAAGGGAGCGTTCATGAAATCCGCAATTAAAGGAATAAATGCAGGTTATTCATATAAGGATATCCTGGCGGTCGATAATGTCAGTTTTTCTGTAGGACAGGGCTTGCTCGTCGCCATTGCAGGGCCAAATGGTTCGGGGAAAACAACTCTTCTAAAGATGATTGCAGGGCTTGTAAAGCCTGGTTCAGGCGAAGTCTCACTGTTTGGCCGGGATTTGCGTTCAATGACAAGAAAAGAAATTGCCAGAAGATTGGCCTGGGTTCCCCAATCCCCAGAGCCTGTTTTTGGATACAGGGTGAAAAATCTTGTGATGATGGGAAGATCTCCTCACCAGGGCTTCCTCGGCTTTGAAAGCATTGATGATCGAAGGATAGCAAAAGAAGCCATGGGACAGACCGATATCTTGAATTTTAAAGATCGTTTTCTAACAGATCTCAGCGGAGGCGAACTCCAGCGAGCTTTCATAGCAAGGGCTCTTTGCCAGTCCCATGAAGTGCTTTTGCTGGACGAGCCTACTTCATCCCTTGACCCGGCTCATCAGATCCAGATCATGAATGTTCTCAGGGATCTTTGCAAAAATCGCAATTCAACAGTAATTATGGTCAGCCATGATCTTAATCTGTGCTCCATGTACGCGGACAGGCTCATGCTCATGAAAAACGGAAGAATAGCAGATTTCGGCCCGCCCGAAACTGTCCTTAACCCTTCGATGCTTGAATCTGTCTACGGATGCAAACTCTCTGTGGAATTACACTCAGAATTAGGCTTTGCTGTTGTTGTCCCTGTGCCTGATTTTTGAAGTAGAATGATGGTTTAAGGATTTATTTATGTCCGGGATGCGCTGTCTGCTCAATTACTTGACAAGAAAGCCCAAATTGTAGGTCGGATATTAGAGCGTCCTTTGCTCGTAATCCGACATTGAGCCGGATGCACGGTTTATACACACAGCTTTTGAACCAGCATCACCCATGATGGACTTACAAAAAGTCAGAAAGGGCATTGGTATCATGCCGGACTTAATTCGGTATCTTTGTATTTTCAATTAGTTCTGGATTTCGGCCTTCTCCGGAATGACTGAAATAGGACTTTTTGCGACCTTGTCACCGCATATTCCCATCCCATTTTTTTATTGACTAAAACATCCTCTATGTCTAAAAGCCATGAATAAGCATTGGTGTCCTGATTCTATCAGGACTTAAAAGGGAATCCTGTGTGAATCAGGAACGGGCCCGCCGCTGTAACCGGGGACGATTGCTGCAATATGTCACTGCTTTAATGTGGGAAGACGCAGCATATCAGGTTGATCCGGGAGTCAGAAGACCTGCCAGAGCTGTAATCGGATTTTTCGGCGTGGTAACCGGAAGTTTCGGTGCCTTATGTCTTGTCTGCATTTTTTTTGCAGATATAAGAATCAGGCATATTTTTCTCCAGGATCAATAAGGGATGACCGGGATTTACCGGGCATCCCTTTTTTTATTTTTAAGGACAGTATTAAAAATGATGGACTCGCAAAAAGTCAGGAAAGGGCTTCAGCGTCATACCGGACTTGATCTGGTATCCAGTATTTTCAAGCACTTCTGGATTACGGCCTGCGCCGGAATGACGGAAATCGGACTCATATTTGTTTTCATATTATTTGCCTCATCAATTTGCATTTCCGCTGAAAAAGATTCGTCAATAGATGAGAAATGCGAAGGCAAAGGCAAAGTCACCTTCATGGGCGAGAGAGACCCTAATAAACGATACGATCAGAAGGAAACTTTCAAAACCGGAGATGTGGATCTTAAAAAAACATCTTCAACCTGCCTTGTGATAGACAGGGCTGACATGGAAGGCAAAGCCCAGACTTTGGGCGAGGCTCTTGATAAAGAAGCAGGGATTCAGATCAGGAACTCCGGCGGGACAGGCAGTTTTGCATCTATATCTTTAAGAGGTTCGGAATCAAGTCAGGTCATGGTTTTTATGGACGGAGTCCCTTTAAGCTCAGCGTCTGAAACAGGTGTTGATCTTGGTTCCATCCCGCTTGGAGATGTCGAATCAGTAGAGATTTTTAAAGGTACCACTCCCATGAATTTTGGGATGGCCTCAATGGGCGGAGCGGTCAATATCAAAACCCTTAGGTCAAAACCTGGAATGGCTGGTTTTCTTTCTGCCGGAGCTGGCAGTTATGGAACAAAGGCGTTAACAGGATATTTCAATCATAAGCCAGGAGCCTGGGATTATCTTTTTTCGTTTGATTCACTCAGTTCTGACAATGATTATGAAATAGATAATGATAACGGTACTCCGTACAATCCATACGATGATAAAGAAGAAAAAAGAAAGAATGCCCAGATCAGGCAGGACAGCTTTCTTGCAAAAACCGGCTGTGATATCGGCAAATCTGGGCGGATTGATTTTCAGGATCAGTATTTTGCAAAGAATCAGGGCGTTCCTTCATACGCTTCCTACAATAATTCTGAAAATGACGCATGGCTTGATACAATGAGGAATATTTTCAGCACTTCATATACTGCAAATGATTTTACTCCTCTTCTTCTTTCCACAAGAACAAGATTCAGCCATACAATGAAAAGGGAAGAATATGACGATCTAAGCAATTCAATCGGTCTTGGAGTCCAGCACTCAAAGTACGATACTGATTCCATAGAAGCCGGGTTTTATGCTGAATGGAAGAATATGTTCAATACTGTGGAATTTATGACTGAGGCAAGATCTGAAACCTTTAAGTCAAAGGATCTTGTTGCTGGCAGAACTGCCCAGGACGCAGATAGAAATACCTTCGTAACAGGAATTCAGGATAGGATTCTTATTGATCCTGTGGGCAGGTTATCCGCAACTCCGGGAATAAGATATTCTTTCACGAGCGATGACGGTAAATCTTATGAAACTGATGATTATGAATCAGGCTTTTCCTCAGAGGACAGGTATTATTTCAGCCCGCAGTTTGGTCTTTTATATACATTGAATGACTCGATAACCATGAAGTCAAATATTGCCAAATATTACAGGGAACCTTCATTTTTCGAGCTTTTCGGAGATCGTGGTTTTTTTGAAGGAAACGAAAGACTCGTCCCAGAAAGAGGAATAAATTTTGACGCTGGCGCAGAATTCAGACAGAAATGCCTTCATGAATATGTTCAGGAAATTTTTTTCGGGGCGACATATTTTCATGACAGGATTTACGATCTGATCACAAGAACCTATGACGCAAGAGGTGTAGGTGTTTCAGTAAATGTTCCGGGCGCTCTGATCACAGGGGTTGAGGGTCTGGCCGGAATTAGATTTTTCGGCAGAACAGGCCTTTATTTCTCCGCTGTTTTGCAGAATCCTGACAATCTGACTTCAGGTCTTAAAGGCAATCAGCTTCCTGGCAGATTTTCGTCAAAGTTTACGGTCAGGGCCGAGACAGGTACAGATATAGGACTGAACAAGTTTTTGACCTATGCCGAATATATAGGTGAAAACGATATGTATTATGACACTCCTAATCTTCTTTCTGCGGAAGACAGGCGCTTTGTAAATATTGGCGCCGAATACGGTATAGGTGATTTTACAACGTGTTTTGACATAAAGGATATAACAGACGGGAGGTATTCGGATTACAGACTTTATCCGTCTCCGGGACGTTCTTTTCTTTTCACCGTCAAATACAAATTTTCAAAAGATATAATTGAAGATTCAATTGCTAATAATAAGGAGAGAAAATGAAAAAGTTAAAACTGACGTTAGGCACGGTTGTATTAGCTGCTGCTTTTCAAACAATGTCTTTGGGAATATGTCTGGCTGAAACAAAATTCACTGCAGTGGCCACAAGTGCTGCAACTGATTTTTCAAGTGGCTCCCATATTACTGTCACTGGTGACAGCCCAAGGACTTTGACTGAGGATCTTGTGCCTGCTGGGTCTGACATGACTGTAGTTTCAAAGGGCAAAAATTTTTATCGTATGGAAAGATCAGGCGCCAATAATATTACCAAGTTTGATATAAGCAAACCAGACAAACCTGTATGGCAGTATTCCACAGAAGGATCAGAGACAGGCAGCAATCCACATGATCTTATTTTTGCGACAGACAGTCTTGCTTATCTTCTGAGGTACGGATCGAGTCGCGCATGGCTTGTAAACACTACTGCATCAAAACAGGAAAGTTTTAAGGTCGGCGAGCTTGATCTTTCAGCATACGCAGACAGGGACGGCAAGCCTGAGATGAACAGCGGAGTTATTGTTGGCGATAAGCTTTTTGTGACTTTGCAGAGAATTGATTTTACAGGCGGTTGGGGGCACTCTGTTTATAATCAGGCTTATGTTGCTGTTTTCAATGCATCAACCGGAGCTGAAATAAACACTGGAAGGGGAGAAGATGGTCTTAAAGGTATTGCTCTTCCGCTCGAAAATCCTGGCTCAATACAGTATGTTTCTCAAACCGGCATGATTTATGTCCAGTGTTCAGGGCAGTATAATAAAAAATACACGGGCGGGATTGCAGTAATAGATCCAAGTAATTATGAGTCTGCCGTTCTTGTTGATGACGGAACAGAGCTTGTTCATCCCTATGGATCAATATCAGGTATGGTTATTGTCTCGCCTTACAAGGGCTATTTTGTAGGTTATAATGGCTGGGGGAATAATAATCTCTATAAATTCAACCCTGCTTCTTTTACATCTGCTCCGGTTGCCATACCAGGATTCGAAGGCAAAAATATTTCAGGGCTTGAGCCAACGAGTCTTGATAAAAAAGGAATGGTCTGGGTTGCAACATCAGATCTTGACCCTGCTACATATAATCTGAGCAATCCTTCAATAAAAATAATCGATTCAGGGACAGATCAGGTTGATCAGACAATAAGCACAAAACTGGTTGCACAGAAATTTGTTTTTTGTGAAGGGACTCCTGGTTCTGGCAGTTCTTCTGATTCATCTGAGGGAGGTAGCTGTTTCATATCTTCTGCCACAAATATGTCATGGTTTTCATGGTGCGGGCTTTCTTTAATCTCTCTGATTCTTTTAATTTCAGGTGCTTCAGATTTTATAAAAAAGACCAAGTAAATAGAATAGCTGGATTGTTTTAATGATTGTGGGGGACTATTATTAATAATTCCCCCACATTTTCATATAGATAAAAGTTCAAAGGCCGTTTTTTGGAAAAAGCTTGGCAAAAACTTTTCGGTTATGGATTCTTTTGCTTGAAAAACATATGTTCTCAACACGTAATAAAAAAACATAAAAGTTTTGGGAAAGGTCTGGAAAACCCTTTTTCAAAAGGGTTTTCCAGTAATAATGTAACAACAGGTTACCGTTCAAACGGCCTGACTCATTTCAAATGTTCAAGCTGTGACATTGATGAGTATATACTCGGTTTAAAAGAATCTTTTTAATATGAAATCAGTTGCCATAGGTTCCCATTAATTCGTCATGGGCAATGATATGTCCTGCCATTGCATTGACAACATCAGTTTTTGTGGCACCAGTTTCAAGGCTAAGAGTCGTATCCAGTGCATAAGCCTTGAAATAATACCTGTGTATTCCTGACGGCGGACAAGGCCCGCCATAGTTTGTATAGCCGAAATCATTGATGCCATACACTGAACCATCACCAAGCGTTGCCTGGGAAGAAAAGCCTTCAGGCAATAGAGTTGTGGTTGCAGGAATATTAAAAAGGACCAGATGCACAAATGTTCCGCCTGCATCCGGGTCATCGCATATCAGGGCCATACTCCTGGTTTGGGCGGGGATGCCAGACAAAGCAAGAGGCGGTGAAATATCCTGTCCTTGGCATGTGTATTTTACAGGGATTGTTTCACCTTCACTGAATGCTGTGCTTGTAATCTGGAAATTGTCGTTAACGCATACAGCATAGCCTGCTATTGGAAGAGCTGCAGGTTCATTGCTCGGATCTTTTACAGCCCTGACCACAACAACGTAATTCCCAGCAGACGGGAATGTATATTGGCATGTGTTTGTTGTGGAATAATCCCGAACCATAGTCCAGGAAGCTGTGTCATAGGATGAAGATCCATAGTCCGGACGATAATAGAATCTGTAATAAACTGATCCTCCGGTCGGATCCGATGCCGTAGCAGTATATGTGACTGTGTCCCCGACTTTTGGAGTTGAAGATGCACTCGAAGAAAATCCTGAGATTGACACCTGATTATTGTCAGCAACGCATACCGTTTGTCCTATAATTGGAAGAGCTGCCGGTTCGCTGTTAGGGTTTAGAACAGCCCTTGCTACAATGATGTAATTCCCAGCGCTCGGAAATGTGTACTGAGCACTGCTTGTGGTGGAATAATCCTGAACAACTGTCCAGGGTGTAGTGTCATAGGATGAAGTTCCATAGTTGGCACAATAGTAAAACTTGTAATATAGAGGACTCCCGTCTGAGCTTGAGGCCGACACGCTAACTGTTACTGGTGATCCAGCTAATGGAGAACCCGCCGGAGATACGGTCATCTGTCTGATGTTTACTTTCTCAGACGCAGATATTGATGCAGGATCAGATCTCCACTGGTTGTAAAAATAATTAAGGAGATCAATAAACTCTGTTGTAGCTTTTTGCTGTCCGCTTGTGTTCGGATGACTGTCTCCTGAATCAGTAGGGTATGCGGCAAAATTGTTGGAGCCGGAAGTTACGTGTTGAACGGCATTATTGTACCATCTGTGGTGATTGTCAGTTCCGGTCAGGACATTAAAATAATCGAAAACCGCCACATTTTTATATGGATATCCAACCAGCCATTCATTGAGAAGCCAGTTGTTAAAAGCTCTCGCATTTGCAGCCCGGGCAGAAGCTGACATGGCATTGGCCGGATATTCGCTTTCATTCTGCGGAGGTGCGGTAATAACCACAAAAAGCTTGTCAGGTCTTGTTCTGAAATAGGTTAGAATATTGTTGTAAACAGCTTTGGCATTGCTGACCGTAAACTGGTCATTGGGAGTGGTTCCTGCAGCATCTGTGGGATTGCCTGTAAGATTGGAATTTGGGAAGCAGGACTTGAACATTATAATCCTGTTTTCTCCGCCAGGATCTGTGACGAGTCTCGACCATGCGCCGAAATCACCGATATTCTGTCCTGTTTCAGAGTAAAGGGCGCTCAAAGCCGAGGAGCTGTTTGTACCTGTGAACCAGTCCGGCCAGTAGATAATATCCGTGTTGTCACCAATGGCACCAGGCCCCCAGCCGTAATTGGTGGCGCTGACATAATAATTGTTTGCCATGAGTGCTGCTCCCAGTCCTCCATAGGTCTGGCTCGGATTAGAGTCAGCAAGCCAGAAGCCTCCGGTTGAATGATGTATGAAAACGAGTTTCATGGGCGAAGAAGGCTTGGTGTTGTCGATTGCAGCCCAGGCCCCGGTGATAATAAATAACATAAAAAACATGCTGATCAGGGCAATTAGGCCTATTTTTTTCAGCTTCATATTTACCTCCTTCAATTTTTTTAGGTTTACAGGTTATGAACCATTAAAAAAAAAGACAATAAGTGAGTCTGTTTCTGAATCGAGGAAATCATATTATTAAGTGGCTGTGGACAACTGGAAAATGGCGTTCAATTTTTAAACCGGTGAATTATTGCTTTTGAGTATCAGCCATTAAGTTTTGAAATATAAGAATATAATAAGACTAAATATTTAAAGTATTTCTGTCAAGAATGATGATTTCGTAAGAAGTTTAAGTTTCGAATCTGTAAAAAGGATAATTTCAGGGTTGGCCCTGTATATAATGGAGAAAAGAATGAACTGGCGTCACGGTGGCAATCTAAGGATGATTGCTGAAAAAATTGGCAGATCACCGGAATCCATAAGGGATTTCTCGGCAAATATTAATCCTCTTGGCCCTCCTGAATGGATGAGGATGACAATAAGCTCTGCCATATCAGGCATTCAGAATTATCCTGATCCGGATTGTGCCGCTCTGAAAGAGAAAATTTCCTCTCATTATGGCGTTTCTGTAAAGGAAATTGCTGTTGGAAACGGATCATCCGAGCTTCTCTATCATATTCCAGCAGCCCTTGGAATCACATGCGCTATTATTCCTGTTCCTTGTTACGTGGATTATCTTTCGGCTTGCGATGCTTCAGGCATAAGGGTTGAAAATGTCCTGATTCAGGAAAATACAGGCTTTGAAATAGATTTTGATGAGCTTGACAAGAAAATTGTCGAAACCATAAATGAAAAAGTTCTTGTGATAATAGGGCATCCGAATAATCCGACTGGTAAACCTTTAAATGTTCAAAGATTTAGAAAAACTGCTGAAAAATATCCTGAAACATTTTTCCTCATTGATGAAGCTTTCGGAGATTTTGTAAGGGATTTTGATAGCCTTGTTTTTAATCGGCCCGCCAATGTAATAGTCCTGAAATCCATGACAAAAATTTATGCAATTCCAGGCATAAGGCTTGGATATGTCATTGCCGATCCTGAAATAATTAGTCTTATTGAAAAAAGGATGCCGCCCTGGAGAGTAGGGGGGCTAAACCTCGCTGTTGCAGAGGCTGCATTTGATGACACAGAATTCATACCATTCTGTATAGATCAGATTGAGAAACTCAGAACCGATCTTTTTAAGCAGCTTTCGTCAATTAAAGACCTTAAAGTTTATGAAGGTTCTGCAAACTTTCTCCTGGTCAAGGTTCAAAAGCCTGATTTGGACGCCGAAATTCTTGCTAAAAGATTGTCTGAATACGGAATTGCCATAAGAATATGTGATAATTACCGAGGCCTTGATAAAAAATGGTTCAGGGTTGCAGTCAAAAATTATGAAGACAATCATCTGCTTGTTGATTCTTTAAGAAAGATTTTTGGCCTTAAGTCAATCACATCCATTAAAAAGAAAACGCCAGCTCTGATGATTCAGGGAACAGCGTCAAATGCGGGCAAGAGCATAATTACCGCGGCTTTTTGCAGAATTTTGGCTCAAGACGGCATAAGAGTCGCGCCTTTCAAGGCCCAGAATATGTCCCTTAACTCCTTTGTCACAAAAGACGGATTTGAAATGGCCACTGCCCAGGCTCTTCAGGCAAGGGCTTGCAGGCTTGATCCTGATGTCAGAATGAATCCCGTACTTGTGAAGCCTTCATCAGATATTGCCGGACAGATAATTATTAACGGCAGACCAGTCGGTAAAATAAATGCTTCCGCATATTTCGACTATAGGCAGGCCGCTCTTTCGGCCATCAGAGAGAGCTATGATTATCTGTCCGGGGAATATGAAGCTGTCATTATTGAAGGAGCCGGTTCTCCTGCCGAAGTCAATCTGAAGAAGAATGACATAACAAACATGAATATGGCTCTTTATGCAAAGGCTCCGGTTCTGATAGCCGGTGACATAGACAGGGGAGGGGTGTTTGCTTCATTCATAGGCAGCATGGAAACCTTTACCGAGGCTGAACGAAATGCTGTGGCTGGTTTTATTGTTAATAAATTCAGGGGAGATGCGAGTTTATTGACCGACGCCTTTGATTATGTTGAAAAATTTACAGGTAAAAAGACTCTTGGAACTATACCTTATATTAAAGATCTCAGGCTGCCAGAAGAGGATTCTGTCAATCTTTCTAATAATTTATGGAATAATCAAAATGACAGGTCAAAGGCTGAAATTGAAATCTGCATAATTAATCTCCCTCATTTTTCCAATTTTACGGATTTTGATGCATTTCAGGTTGAAGACGATGTTGTTTTAAAGCTGGTGGACAGCCCTGATGAGATTAAAACCCCTGATGCTCTTATAATTCCAGGCAGCAAGAACGTGATTTCAGATTTGAAATTTCTGGAAAAAACAGGACTTGGGCTAAAAATTCAAAAACTGGCAAAAGAGGGCAGATGCAAGATTATCGGAATCTGCGGCGGTTATCAGATTCTTGGAAATATTGTTGAAGATCCTCTTCATATTGAGTCTGACTCTTTGTATTATCCAGGTTTAGGACTTCTTGACGCAAGGGCTGTTCTTGAAAAAGAGAAAAATCTCACACAGATAAAGGCAAGGCATATAAAATCCGGTGAGATTGTTAAAGGCTATGAAATCCACCACGGCGTGACCTTTTCAAAAGAAAAATCAAAAATGATTGAAGTTGAAGGCAGCGGCGATTCAGGCTCTGAAAGCAGATGCGGAAACATTAGCGGAGTCTACATGCACGGCTTTTTTGATTCTGACATATTCAGAAGATGGTTCATAAACAGTTTGAGAATCAGGAAGGGATTACGCCCCTTGGATGAAATCCATGTTTATGAGAATCTTGTGGAAAATGAACTCGACAGACTTGCTGATATTGTAAGGGCATCAGTAGATATTTCAAATGTTTACAGGCTGATGGGGCTATGATGGGCAGTATGGAAATCGGGTTTGTTATTGCGCTTGCGTTTGTTCTTGATCTTGTTGTGGGCGATCCATCATGGTTTCCCCATCCTGTAAGGGGAGTAGGGCATTTGTTATCTTGTTTTGAGAAATTTTTCAGAAAAAAAATCAAGAATGAAAGAAACGCCGGGATTGCAACTGCTCTTGCTTCGCTTTTTACAGGCTTAGGTCTTGTGCTTATTCTTCTTTTTCTGTCTCATCTTGCTGGAAAGACATGGAGTATAATTTGCTCCGTCATGATTATTTATTTCTCCATTGCGCCAAAGGATCTTTCAGATCATGCCATGAGGGTAAAAAAAGCTCTTGATGCAGGAAATTTTGAGCTTGCCAGGAAACATGTGTCCTTCATGGTTGGAAGGGATACGGATTCAATGTCTGAGTCTGATATCATAAGAGCCACTGTTGAAAGTGTTGCGGAAAACACGGTTGACGGAGTCTTGTCTCCCTTATTCTGGGCCTTTTTTTTAGGGCCTGCCGGAGCTTTGGGATACAGGATCATAAATACCCTTGATTCAATGTTTGGTCACAAAAATGAAAAATATCTGAAATTTGGATGGTTTTCAGCTCGTCTTGATGATGTGGCAAATTATATTCCGGCAAGAATCGGGCTGATTTGTTTTGCAATCAGCGCAAAGATCTGCGGTTTGAACTGGAAAAACGCTTTATTTATTGGATTACGTGACGGCCAGAAACATCCAAGCCCGAATTCCGGAATATCAGAAGCAGCAATGGCTGGCGCACTCGGCATTCAGCTTGGCGGAAGGGTGTTCAGGAAAGGTGTGGCATGCGACAATCCCCTGATTGGCGAGCCAAATGAAATTTTAGACAAGAATCATGTCAGGCTTGCGTGCGTCATGATGTTATGGACTTCAGGCGTATTTGTGCTATCAGGTTCAGCCGTGTCTGTCTTTGAGTTTTTTTAGTGATATCTTTTTTTGCGAAGCCATCAATCATAATAGCCACTTTTTTAGGCTTAATCGGATTTTCTGGATTCAATAAAATCATTCATTACCTTTTTGGCGCATTCAGGGCAGTAACTGTGACTGAAAACAATATCACTGTGCTGGGTTATATAGGATTCCATCTGGTTCCAGTATCCTGAGTCATCCCTTATTTTCTTGCATTCGCAGCAAATCGGCAGCAGCCCCCTGAGTTTCAGGATCTCATTCATTCTTGCTTTAAGCTCAATATGGGTTTTTATCCTTGCCTTGAGAATAAAAGGTCTTATAGGCTTAGTTATGTAATCCACTCCGCCTGCTTCAAATCCTGTGGCTTCATATTCTTCCTCATTCATTGCAGTAACAAATATCACAGGAATATTCCCTGCAATCTGGCTTTCTTTCAGTTCCCGGCAGATGCTGTATCCATCCATGTCAGGCATGACAACATCCATAAGTATGAGATCAGGACAGTTTTCCTCGGCCATTTTCAGGACATTTGCGCCTTTTGTTGTGAAAAGAACCCTGTATTCAGGCTGAAGAACCGCTGCAATGGTTTCGATGTTTAAGGGCTCATCATCAACAACAAGAACAGTTGGTTTACTGTCTTTTATCTGCATAGATTGTTCCTTCGGAAAAATTTGAAATTATTTTATCAAGGCTGACAGCCGCATTTTCATAGTCAAGATCATTAATATATATCTGCAATTCATTTATACCGTTTTCGATTTCCGGGTATTTTCCATGGTTCTTTTTAAAAATCATGTTTTTAAATTCTGGCATCAATGATCTGGCAAGTTTTCCGGCTTCAAGATCCCCTGATTTCAGAAATTGCCTGAGTTCTTTAATCTGATTCATGATATTTTCATATCCAGAGATGTCAGACTCTTGTCTGTCATTTTCCTTTCCTGATTCTGCTTCATCTTGTGGCCCTGATTCCTTGGCGGATTCATTCAGGGACGATTCAAAAACATGGGCAGATTCAGATATTTCGTTCATGGCCTCTTCAAGCTGATCCAGAAGAAGGGAGTAGCATTCGGCTTTATCTGCGGCAAGAGCCTTCTCCATATCGTCGGCCAGCCTGTAAACAGATAAAGCAGATATCCCGCCTGAAGTTCCTTTAAGCCCATGCAATATCGATTTTGCAGAAGCTTTGTCTCCTGTTTTATGGTGCTTTTTAAGGGAGCTGACAAGCCCCTGGTTTTTTGCTGCAAATGATATTATCAGTTTTTTGAGAAGCTCGATATTGCCGCAAAGTCTTTTCATCCCTTCATCAATATTTATTCCAGGTAGACACGGCGTATCCTTATCATTTTTTAAAGAAAGCCCACCGGCGCATGGGACATGATTCCTGCCAAGCCAGAAACCGAGAACCCTGTAAAGATTGTCAATATTGACAGGTTTTGTGAGGTAATCATTCATGCCGCACTCAAAGCATTTTTCCTTTTCTGTTTTTATGGCGTTGGCTGTCATGGCTATTATCGGGAGTTCCTTTTTATTAAATTTTTTTCTGATAAGCCCTGCAGCCTCGAATCCATCCATGACAGGCATCTGGAGATCCATCATCACTGAATCAAAAACAAGTCCATTTTTCATTATTATTTCCACAGCATCCCTGCCATTGACAGCCCTCGATGTCTTGATTCCTGCCGCTGAAAAAATTCCTGCCGCAACTTCCCAGTTCAGATCATTGTCCTCAACAACAAGGATTCTTATTCCTGAAAGATCAGGCAGAGCTCCCTCTTTTTTTTCTTTTTTAATGTCTTTGACCCCTAAAACAGCGGTAAAAGAGAATTCACTTCCCTTTCCCTGGATACTTTGAACTGATATGTCTCCGCCCATCATGCCTGCGAGCCTTTTTGAAATCGCAAGGCCAAGGCCTGTTCCTCCGTAATGCCGTGTTGTTGAAGTATCTGCCTGGGTGAACTCCTTGAAGAGATTTTTTATCTGGTCTTCCGATATCCCTATGCCCGTATCCTGTACTGAAAAAAGAAGTCTGACACTTTTATCATCCCTGTCATTGACAGAAATGCTGACGGCAACTTCTCCGGTAGAAGTGAATTTGACTGCATTACCGGCCAGATTGACAAGGATCTGCTGAAGTCTCAGAGGGTCTCCTGAAAGATATTCAGGGACATCAGAAGATATCGAAAAAACAAGTTTCAGCCCTTTTTCCTCGGCTTTAAGGAAAAGTTGTCCTGAAACCTTTTCAATCACGTCGTTCATATAAAAACCGACATTTTCAAGAGCGAGGCGGCCTGCCTCTATTTTGGAAAAATCAAGGATTTCGTCTATTATCCCAAGAAGCGAGTCTGCCGCATTCTGAATTTTTTTCATCTGTTCCTGTTGTCTGGCATCAAGTCCGCTCCGTGACAACAGATGTCCCATGCCTGTGATTGTGTTCATTGGAGTTCTGATTTCATGGCTCATATTTGCCAGAAATTCGCTTTTTGCCCTACTGGCCTTTTCTGCATCTTCCCTGGCTTTATGAATAGCTTCTTCATCAAGCCTGTGCTGAATAACGCTCCATGCGCCTTCAAGAAAATGCTCAAGTCCGGCTGAGTCAAGACTGGTGTAATTTTCGGGCTTGTTTGCCACGCCTATGATAGAATTCACAATTCCCTGCTGGACAAGAGGGATTGTCATTACCCTGGCTATAGGGACATGCCCTTCAGGGACTCCGTGCTTTTCATGGCCGGATGATTGATAGTCGTTTACAATAATGGATTCGCCGGAACTGGCAGAAGCACCCAGAAGTGCAAGATTGCCGATGTTCATGTCAAATTCGCGTTCCTGCATTTCGCATCTGTCCCATATGCCCTCAGACCAGGCCCGGACAGTCATTTTCATTGTTTCATGATCAACTGTGGCAAAAAAACCGTACCTGCTGTCTGTCAGCATTACAGCTCCGTCAACAGCTTTTTTTGAGAGTTCTGATATAGAGACGTCCCTGAGGCTGTTAAGTCCAAGTAGCATCATGTTAAGTCTGTTGTCATAATTCTTCCGCAGTTCTGACTGTTTCCTGTCATCGATATCCTGTATCTGGGAAACAAAATAAAGAGGCGTTCCATCATTTTTTCTGACCAGGGACACGCTCAGGAGACCCCATATTATACTGCCATTTTTGTGAATATACCTTTTTTCCATCTGGTAATTGTCAATGATGCCCCCAGTGAGCTGGTTGACAAATTCGAGATCAGCCTCAAGATCATCGGGATGTGTTATGGCCTGGAAATCCGTAGCAAGAAACTCATCCCTGCTGTATCCGAGAATATCACACAGAGCCTGGTTGACTTTTGTCCATTTCCCTTCCATGGACACAATGGCCATTCCGTGGGGAGCTGTTTCAAAGGCGCCCCTGAAACGCTCCTCACTTTCCCTGATAACTGCTTCGGCTGCCTTGCGTTCTGATATGTCTCTTGCTGAAATAAAAAGATATTTTCGTCCTTGCTCATCTACAATTGTTTCATAGACTTCCACAGGAAAGATTTCCCCTGATTTTTTCCTGCACGTTGTTTCAAAAAAAAGATCGTGCTCTGTTTTCAGTAATTTTATGTATTCTCTCCATGGCCTGTAATCCTGCAATTCTGATTCAATATCCATTATCTTGAGTCCGGTTATTTCATCTTTTGAATAACCAAGGGTCAGACAGGCTCCAATACTTGCATCAATAAATTCGCCTGTTTTGGGATCAACAACAATCACTGCGTCTCTTGTCTGGTCTATGAGTTTTCTGAAAAGGCTGAGTTTATGCTCCCTTTCCCTTGATTCTGTTATGTCGTGAAATACCACCACGCCCCCGTTGATTTGTCCGTTTTCAACAATCGGGGTTGAAGTATATTCCACAGGAAAGGATGTTCCGTCCTTGCGCCAGAAGATCTCATTGTTTATTTTGTGAACTTTGCTGTCTGTGAAAGCAGAATAGATGCGACATTCGTTTTCAGGATATGGAATGCCGTCAATCCTGGTATGATGAATTGTTTCATGCAGGTTTCTGCCAATCAGTTCTTCTGTTTTCCATCCTGTAAGAAATGCCCCGGCAGGGTTTATAAAGGAAACTTTTCCTTCTTTGTCCAGGCCGATAATTCCCTCTCCGGCGGTGTTCAGAATTGTTTCATTTCGTATGGTTATCTGTCTGAGCTGTTCTTCAGCATGCTTTTTTTCAGTAATATCCTGCTTAACAGCCACGTAATGGGTTATTTTCCCTGTCCTGTCCATTATTGGAGCAATAACGGCTCCCTCATTGTAGAACCTGCCGTTTTTTGCCTTGTTGACAAATTCACCACGCCATATTTTCCCTGAACTGATTGTTGACCACAGTTCCGAGTAAAATTCCGGCGGATGGATTCCGGATTTGAGGACACTCGGATTTTTTCCTATGGCCTCCTCCCTTGTGTAGCCCGTCAGTTCAGTGAAAAATGGATTCGCGTATTCTATGAGTCCATTGCTGTCAGCTATGACAACGGTGACAGGACTCTGTTCCACTGCTTCCCGAAGCAGATTCAGATTGGTTTCCGTTATTTTTACTTCTGATATATCATTTATAACGCCAACAATATATTTGACTTTTTCCCGGCGGTTGTAAATCGTGGACACCGCCATTTTTGCCCATATGAACCCGCCCTTTTTTTGAAGATAGCGTTTTTCTAAGTGATAATTTCTGTGTTTGCCTGACAATGCTTCTTTAATCATTGTAAGGCTTTCATGCCGATCATCAGGATGAGTTATCCCGTCAATGCCAAGATCTTCTATTTCACTGGCAGTGTAACCTGTCATCCTCTGGAATGCCTTGTTTGTTTCAGCAATGCTCATATCGTTCTTAAGCACTACCATTGCTGCTGCCGAGTCTTGAAAAAAAGTCCTGTACTTTTCTTCACTGTTTCCAGTTTCCTCGTTTGGCTGTTTTAGTAAGTCTGGGAATGGATAGTTCTTTTTAGCGGCATATTTTTCAATGCTGCCCGCAATTATTGCCATTATGATGATGAATATTGGCGAATAAATCTGAACAGCCAAAGCGAAGATTCCTGAAAGCAGAAAAAAGACAGTGAGAATACGGAGAATTGTTGATTTCATTTTATACCCATTATTTTGAAATGGAGCAGTATAAGAGAATGTGGCTCTGCCTGATTTTCAGTTAAGAAGTGCCTTTTATGGTTAATTTGCCATCAAAAAAGTGTGATGCGTAGATAACATGGTTGTCATCTAAAGAAAGAACCTGCCATCCATGCAAACGTGGATTATATTTTTAGAGACTAAAAACACAGAGCCAAAACCATGGAGGCAGGTATGAAGAAGAATAACATATATGTAGGCCTTGATGTACATAAAAATAGT
>NZ_AUEY01000052.1 GCF_000426225.1 Desulforegula conservatrix Mb1Pa | reverse complement strand
AAATATGAGGAGGTTTATCTGAAGGCCTATGGAAGCATGTCAGAAGCGAGACACAAAATTGGCGATTATCTGAGGTTCTACAACACAAAAAGGCCTCACCAGAGCTTTAAGAATAATACGCCTGATAAAACATATTTTGAAGGTCTGGAAATTCCAATCGCCGCTTGAAGCTTTTATTAAAAATATGAGACACAGAGGTCAAAATTATATAAGGATTTGTTGATAGGATTTTCACTTATATTTTCAGAAAATCTGTCCAATCAAAACCGACCACTTATTTTTAAGTCCGGATCTCACGGACATTTCTTACTGGCTTAGTCCTCTTTTTTTGCTTTGGGCCGCCGCCATCGGCGGCCCTATGCTTAGGGGAGAGGAAGAATGAAAAAGTTCTTAGCTTTTAAAAACCTATAATGCAACCCGTATGCCAGAATACAAAATCAGTAAAAAAAATTATAAACATTTTTTTAACATACTGTTTTTAAGCCATATATTTACATAGGCAATATTTTATTCAGCTATTCAACAAAATATTACTCTCCAAAAAGCAAGAGTCATAAGTAAACAAATCACTGATCAATACATAAACACCATGTATACAAAATACCCTATTATAGCTTCAGGCCTAATCCCCCAGCTTTTAGAACACTTTTTCGTTTCATAAGCATTAATCCTTTCAGATATTTTTATGAGTAATATCCCCCTCATAAATTGCTGTTTGCATGTTAGCTTCCGGCATATCTCATTTTTGAAGTTCCCCTCAGCAAACTATTTTCAACAGACTTCTTCACCGTACGCCAGTCTATACCTGTCCGTCTTGCGACTTCATCTTAATTAAGCCTCAATGCTAAAAGATGTTTGCAGTATTCCCCCATAAGTTCAAAAAACTTATTTCTTAAAAAAAAGATTACAGAAACCAGGTTAATACCCATGGAGATTGCGGGTATTCAACACCGATTTCAACCGCCGATGATTACGCATGGTTTTTGAGCGATTATGACAGAAATATCAGATTCAGCTTAAAGAATTCAGGTTGTCATGTTCTGTTGGTGCAAAGTTTGAAATAGAAAAAACCGGGGCTGGAATTAAATATGACAAGGTCGTAAAAAGTTACGATTACAGTCATTCCGGCGCAGACTAAAATCCAGAAATAACTAAAATACTAAAGATACCAATCAAATCCGGCATAACTCCTATGCCTTTTAAAGACTCTTTTTGCGAGTCCGTAATTAATATTTTACGTCGGATTAAGAGGAAAACTCGCCATAATCCGACTACACAGGAATCAGTTAGGGTTCATTGTTTTCAGCTTATAATTTCCTTCAACAAAATTTTTGGCGACCCATTCAACGCTCTGGTCTGTGTGCATGAGCATATCCATCTGGCGGGTGAAAATAAGAAGGCGACCAAGTATATCGAGTTTGCTTTCTATGTATGATCTCGGATATTTCTGGAGCCTTGCGTCCACCTTGTCTATTTTCACATCAACTGAAAAGTCTTCTTTTTCAAGGATCAACGCTATTGCCTGAACTCGTCTGCTCCTTCTCAGCTTGTCGGCAGCCCCGCCTTTGAATGAAAAAGTAATGTAATTCTTGTTAATGGTATCTCCGCAGTAGGCATCGACGACACTGTAATGATAGCCTACCCTTGAGCTGAAATTGAGATATTTATCTGCAATAATGGCGTAGCTTCTGTCGCCGAACCTTTCTCCGACATGGCCGGGAGAAAGAGCTTGCTCCCTCATTACTGACATAAGACCTGAAAAATTTATGGGTTTTGGTTCAAGCCCTGCAATATCCTTATTCAGCATGCCATTAAGAAGAGCCTTGAATGGAACCGAAGTAATCTGATGAATTCCGACCCTGCCCGGATCTGTTTCCGGATCTTCTTTTATCCCGTTTCCAAGATCAATGATGTGCAGGTCAATGGGAAGACTGGCCTGCAGCTTGACAGACCATCCATGTACTTTGGATGCAAGATCACTCACCTTGAACATTTCATTATATGAATTTTCATGGGCAAATCTTGCAATATCATGAAGCGTTGCACATTTTGATGCCGTAAATTTTGAAGATCTTGGATTCAGAAGGTGCAGAGGAGTCATAAGTGCCGCAACCTTTTTTAGATGTTCATAAACAGCCGTATCTTTCATATGGGCGTTTTCTTTTTTGGTTACTGTCACAAGTTCGGACACAAAACCATCGTAAATTCTTCCCGAATAAGCATCAACAGTAATAATCTGGCCAGGCGTTATCAAGTCCATTACCTTCTCGGCTCCAATAAGCGTCGGGACTGAAAACTCCCTGGCGAGGGCGGCCATATGTCCGCTGACACTGCCTGATTCTGCTACAATCGCGCTGGCATTCTTCATGGCAACGACATATTCCGGCGAGGAATGCTTGGCAAGGAGGATTCCTCCGGATGGAAAGCAGGCAAGATCCTTTTCAGACCTTATGTGAAAAGCCTGACCGCATCCTGCGCCCTGGGAAGCTATTTCACATTCATCCAAAATCATTCTATAGCCGCTTATAACCCGGGGTCTTAAGGCATTTGCACCCGATGGCTTTTTTATATTCAGAGGCCTGGACTGAAGAATTACGATCCTGCCGCTTGAATCAAGAGCCCACTCAATATCCTGGGGACATTTGTAGTGTCTTTCAAGAGCCTGGGCATATCTTGCGAGGAGTTTTATATTATTATCGTCAAGACAGGGGGCTGTCTGATTATAAATTGAAACAGGCGCTTCCCTGACTCCTCCGCCTGAGCTGCATACAAGCATTACATTTTTGGTCGGCACCTCCCTGCTTTTAATAGTACAGATATCATCATTTGAAACCACATAGGTATCGGGCTTGACCACGCCGTCAACAGCATATGGCCCAAGCCCCCACACCGCATTTATGATGATGTTTTCGTCAAGGATATTATACGGATGTCTTGTATACATTACTCCGCTGGCGGCAGAATCGATCATCCTAATACAGGCGACGGCCATTGCCATATCAGCGTCATAAATACCTTTCGAAATTCTGTAAGAAATGGCCCTTGCAGAATAAAGACTGGCTATGATGGACTTGTATGCGTCGCAAATCTGATCACTTTTGACATTAAGAAGGGTAAGGTATTGACCGGCAAAGGACAGCTCCCCATCCTCACCAAGAGCGCTGCTTCTTACAGCAAGCATTATATCCTTGTTATCACCCCATAAGGATTTATAAGCAGATGCTATATCGTTTTTGATTTCCTCCGGAACAGGCCGCAATTTTATAAGCTCCCTTATCTCGAAACTGAGATTGTTCAGCATATCTATATCATTAATATCCAGAAGATTTTTTCTTTTGAGAATTTCATCCTTAAGGCCATTGCACTCAAGAAAAGTATCAAAAGCCTTAACAGTAATTGCAAAGCCCTCTGACACAGGCAGACCAAGGTGATTCTTTATTTCACCGAGGTTGGCGTTTTTACCGCCGACCCAGTCAGCATCCTGTTTTGTTATCGAGCTGTATGGCATTACATTATAAGGAAAGGCGCTCACAATTTTTTCATCAAGCAGAATGTGGAGCTTGTTGTTTATATCCCCAAGGACTTCATAAAGGACAGGATATTTGTTTCCTGAAAGGACATTCAGGCTCTTCACCATTTTAAACGACTGGAGCATTGCCCGGCTGACCTGACCCTTTATATAAGATGTGCCGAATATCTGCTCGCCCCTCAGCTTTTCCTCAATATCTGTAAGAACACCAAGCAGTTCGCTGTTCGCGGCAAGAAGCTCCTTGAACAGGGTATATTTGAATCTGAAAACTGTATTCAGTTCAGCCTTACCGTATGCAGCAAAGTGATGTCTGTTCTTCGCAGACATGAACAGTCTTTTTAGATTCCCTATGATGGTGGACATGAACACCCCTTAAATAAAGAACAAATATATGAAGCTATGAAATATACCTTTAATTATACGCCTGATCATTATCTTTATCTTTCAAAAACCGTACCATTTAAGAATATCAGGGAAATACCTCAATAATCCTTGTGAAATGCCGAAATAATCCCATCGTTTTAGAATCAAAATAAGCCATGTGAAAAAAAACTTTATCTTCTGGCATGGGTGAGAAGGATTCCTTTTACACGGTGTAAAGAATACTGACAGAGGCCACAGCGGATGTATTTTTCAACCAAGGCACAAAAACCCTTGAGAGGCCTGACTTCATAGAAACTTTCAGCATGAAAATAATCTTGGCACGAAGATTGATATTAAGAAGACCAGTGAAACGATGCGAACAAGTTGCCTGTTAATAAGGCTATCGTAACGAATAGCCAGAAAATAAGGTAAAAGTACTCAACACAAAATTCAAGGAGGGAATGATGAAAAGACTATGGACTAAACTCAGTGGTCTGGTTCTCATGCTGTGCGTTCTTCTGCCGGAAATGGTTCTTGCGGCGGGAGAGAAGGTTGCGGCGGTTGTCATCGTGTCTGACACGAGGAGACTCAGCGGGCTGCTTAAATGGTGGGGAGATCTTTACAATGAAAGCCATATATATTTCGCCCTGCTGACCATAGTGTTGATTCCTGTGATAGGTCTATGTTTCGGAATTGTTGCAGACATAGTCATGAAGGGAATCGGAATAGACCTGGAATCAAGAGATCTGGCCGAACACTAAAATAAACTTTGACTGGATGGAGGATATATTATGGATTGGTTATATGTTTTAATGCCTATTTCTGGTGTCACCATTTTCTGGCCAGGACTCATCATTCTCGGCGTAGGTGTTGGTATCATAGGCGGTTTCTTTGGTATGGGCGGAGCATGGATGGTTACTCCAGGCCTTAATATCCTCGGTTTCCCCATGGCTTTTGCCATCGGAACCGACATCGCGCACATGGCTGGTAAATCGCTGATTTCAACCATGCGCCACGGTAAATTCGGTAACGTTGACTACAAGCTCGGCCTGATCATGCTTGTCGGAACAATTGTCGGTTTCGAAGCAGGCGCCCAGATGGTCATGTGGCTTGAAAGAATTGGAAACGTCGAAGCAGTTGTACGCTGGCTATATCTCGTACTCCTTACTCTTATTGCCTGGATGGTTTTTGCAGACGTCGCGAAAAAGAAAAAGAAAGACAGGGAAGCTATTGCAAGCGGCAAAGAAGTTGATGCTCTTTCAACAGGTATTGAATGGCATAAAACCCTGCACAAGATTAAAATCCCGCCAATGATTCACTTTGAAGCAGCCCAGATCACATGTACTGCATGGCTTCCAATTCTCATCAGCTTTCTCACAGGCTGGGTCGCTGGTATACTTGGAATCGGCGGAGGTCTCATCCGCATGCCTGCCCTTATATATCTCATCGGCTGCCCTACACACGTAGCAGTTGGAACTGACCTCTTTGAAGTTATGATCTCCGGTCTCTACGGCGCTTTCACATACACGATGAAAGGACGTACCGAACTTGTGGCTGCTGTAATCATGCTCGTAGGTGCAGCTGTCGGCGCTCAGGTTGGAACAGTCGCAACAAAATACATAAAGGGCTATGGCATAAGAATAGCTTTCGGGCTTGCTGTAATAGGCTGCGGTCTCTCGGTTCTTCTCAAGCTTCTTGCCAAAATGTACCCTGCATATGCAGCACTTTGCAACAACTCGGCTACAGTCCTTGTTCTTGGGCTCGTGTTCTGCATGTCTGCATACATATTCGTTAAAATGGTTCAGGGCGCAAAGGCTGAAGTTGCTGCAAAGAATAAATAGCATTAATCTGGATACAAGGAGATCATATATGAAAAAGTTTGCCGGATTCATAACAGCAGCAGCCATGCTTATGCTCGTTGGCTGCAACGAAATGGGCAAGGTCGTACAGGGCAGGGTTGTAGCTTTTGATAAGGATGCAAAAAAAGTAACATTCATCGAAGATAAGACGGCTATACCAGGAAAGCCTGACTACAGCATTCTTCCTCCGGATGTGTACACGATCCCATCCGATGAAAACGAAATGGGGCCTGCTCCAAAGGTCGGACAGAGGCTCAAGCTCGACACTGACAAGAATACTATTACAATCTTTGATATGGCTTCACAGCAGATCAAGGAAATTCCTTACACACCTGTGGATAAAAAGGAAAAGGTAAAAAAAGACAATCCTCTTGTAAAGGATAAAAAATTTCCAATAGTTGATAAGAACGCAAAGACCATAGAAATTTATTCGAAACGTCAGGAACTTCTTGTAAAACTCTCCCTCCCCGAAGAGTACTTTGCAATGAAGGATGAAACATGGGATGCCGGTGATGAAATAAGGATATACTATAAAGAGCCGGGAAAAGCCGAACGCCTGATGAATGTAAGTAAAACAGATATATTCAAAAAATAGTTAAATGTAATTCTCCCTAAAATGAGACAGCGGTGCCTCCTCCTCCAACGCCGCTGTCTCAACTTTTTAAACAAAGGTAAAGACACATGGATCTAAAAAAACTTCTCAAGACCAGGGCAATACTTGGCAAGATATGTTTAGTTGCCGGAATACTGGCTTTCTCTGGTATTTTTGACGTCCTTGTCTCTTCTTACAGAAGGCCGTCAAACAGTCTTGACGTTATTACAGGTTCATCAGTGGACATCAACGGGCGCCTTTACGGCAGCGCCAAGGCATCTTCGGATCTGATGTATCAAAGCACCAATCCTGATCTGAAACTTGAATTTGATCAGAAGCTATATTCCGGGTTCTGGTTCGGCGAAGGCATGTGGAGAGCTAAAGTAGCTGCGCCCCAGAATCTTCAATCAGGAACTTACAGGATCAGCATCAAATACCCTGATCTTAAAAATATAAAACCCAAAGATCTAAAAAAATTCGAAAAACTGTCCAATTATACGATAAATGTTTATGAGGATGCAAAGGCGCTTCAGGCAGGGTCATTTTCCATGATAACTCGGACCACAGGGGTTTCACCGTGGATTGTCTTTGCCGTGTTTTTCCCGATGATTCTGATAGGCGGAGCAGCAAACTACAAGATATCAAGCATACTTGAATTTATAATGGCCGAAAACGGTCAGGCGGAAATTTACAGAATTTCAAAAGTTGAAAAAGGGTTTGAAATATACTTCGGACTCGGAAAAAAACACGGCCTCAACAATGGTGATATAATCAGCCTTCTTACAGACCACGGCGATTATATCGCAAAAATTGAAGTAGACAATGCCGGATATGAAAATTCAACTGCCCTCGTGGGAGTTTACAGGGATGTGAAGCCAGGATACCTGGTTTCAAGATATAATGATCAGAATGTTTAAAAACAGACTTTGGTGGAATAATGCTTAAAAGAGATTACAGAAAACTCTGGTGGCAGAACAATATTACAAAAATCTTTTTTTCCGTTCTGCCACTCCTTTTCATAAGCATCTCTATTTATTCGCACTTCAATAATGTTTACACGGAAAAAGTCATTGAATCGATAAAAACTACTGCCGAGAACCGCAAGGGGGCAATAGATCTTTTTTTCGATGAAAGGATTTCCCAGCTTGTAACAATAGCGAACACAAACTCCTTTGAACAGCTTACAAACGAAACCTATTTGAATAAAGTTTTCAATATAATGCAGACAAATTCCAAGTCATATATGGACATTGGAATAATAGACAACGAAGGCAAGCACGTCGCATATGTAGGGCCATATTACAGCATACTTAAGGCTGTTAACTACAAAAACGAACCATGGTTCAATGCAGTGATGAACAACGGAATATATGTCAGTGATATTTTCATGGGCTTCAGAAAACTGCCTCATTTCATAATTGCTGTCCTTGTTAGGGAAGATAACAGGTCATGGATTCTAAGGGTCACAATCAATCTTGAAACAATAGACGAAATTGTGCAGAAAGCCTGGATCGGGTCAAGCGGTGATGCCTTCATTATAAACAAGAATAATAGTCTCCAGACAAAACCCAGACTTGGGGGCAATTATCTTGAAACACCTAATTGCCCGGACTATTCATCAACATCAATTGCTAGAACCGAAAAGTTCAGCTACGAAGGAAAAGAAAGATTTTACTGTGCCATACAGATAAAAACCAATAAGTGGATATTGGTGCTGTCTGAAGATCCAAACGAGCTTCTTTCTCCAATCCTCCATGAAAAATACTGGACGGCTTTCCTGACTTTCATCGGCCTTCTTTTTATAATTTCAGGGTCGGTTATAACCACAAATATTCTGATCAAGAGACTCATTGATACAGACAAACAAAATGCCATGACATCGGACATGGTTCTTCAATCAAACAAAATGATAGCACTCAGCAAAATGGCGGCTGGCATTGCCCATGAGATCAATAATCCGCTTGCTGTAATAGGAGAAAAAGCGGGCTGGATAAAAGACCTGATCATGGAAGAAGACATAGCTAAAAGCGAAAATTTCCAGGAATTCTCCGAAGCTGTTGATAAAATAGAATTGCACGTAGAAAGAGCAAGAAAGGTGACACACCGGCTTCTTGGTTTTGCAAGAAGAATGGAGCCTGCGCGAGAAAAGGTAGATGTCAACAGAATGCTTGACGAAACAACAGGATTCCTCGAAAATGAAGCAAAATTCATGAATATTGAAATAATAAAGAACTTCTCGGATGATGTTCCTGTAATTACGAGTGATCTGTCCCAATTACAGCAGGTTGTTCTTAATCTTTTGAACAATGCCTTTGATGCCATAGATCATGAAGGATCAATAACTGTGTCAACAGATTTTGACGAGCAGGCCTGTGAAGCCCTCATATCCATCGCTGATACAGGGCCAGGAATCCCGAAAGCTATAATGAACAAAATTTTCGACCCCTTCTTTACGACAAAAGAAGTTGGCAAAGGTACAGGCCTTGGACTTTCCATATCATACAGCATCATTGAAAAACTTGGTGGAAAGATAAAGGTGAACAGCAATGAAGGAATCGGCACGGTATTTACTATTGTGCTGCCTGCAAATCAAGGGTGATTACATGGATGAATTCAAGGTCTTGATAGTTGATGATGAAGATGATTTCAGAGAAACAATCGTAAAAAGACTAAAAAGCAGAAAAATTGTTGCCGAAGGAGCCGAAGACGGTAAAAAGGCACTTGAGCTTATCAATGATAATGTCTTTGATGTGATTGTGCTCGATGTAAAAATGCCTGGAATGGACGGCATAGAAACCTTAAGACGTATCAAGGCTAAAAATCCCCAGATAGAGGTGATAATGCTTACAGGCCATGCATCTGTTGATTTTGGAATAAAAGGCATGCAGCTAGGGGCATTTGACTATGTAATGAAGCCGGCTCCCCTCCACGATCTTCTGGATAAAATCAGACAGGCTTACGACAAAAAAAAGGGGCTGGTATCATAAATGGAAACAATATAGAAAATTTTTATGCCCTAAAAAAATTTACGGTCTTTCATGAAAAATCATGAATCAGGGAATTGATAAAAAAAATTGGGCAAGTCAGCCAAGTCCCTGATACAAGAATTTGTCATAATATAGTTTTGATCACATACTTCGCCTGTCATTCATTCCATGAATGATTGCAAATCACATCCCCCAGCGCCAATAGTATACCTGCTTAATTTTCATTTCAGACGCCAAAATAACAGCCGAAATCCGGAACTAATTGAAAACAATGGGTGACTGATCAAGTCCGGCATGACGCAAAAGCCATTTTTTAACTTTTTGCGAGTCCATCAAAATTAAGATAACAAAGCAGAAAAAAATGAATATTTATCAAAACAGTGTTTGAAATCATGAGGTTTAAACCCACAGATTGACGCTGTTATTATGGGATTGATTTCAAAAAACAAATACGCTATAGGATTATATCCTTACTTTTCCAGAATCCTCTTAGTAATTTGAAATATTCATGTTATGAAAGGATCCTTAAAGAAAAATCAAAACTGTATCTTGTTAGTTAACCTGATATACATTAATAATCAAAATCTGTTAAAGTTTCTGATGGGCATCAACTTAAAAGGGCAAAAAAGGAAAGCTTATGGATTTCACGCTTGAGCTGGATAAAAAACAACTCGACAAAATTGAACAGATCCTTGAAGAGGAGCTGATCGAGCTTGGCGTTCAAAGTGTAATACTGATAGATCTTGCCGGTAATGTCATTGTTAATCTTGACAATGGCAAGACAAATCATGACGTATATTCACTGGCAGCCCTTGCAGCAGGTAACTTTGGTGCTGTAAGCGCTATGGCAAACATAATAGGAGAGCAGGAATTTTCCCTCCTATTTCACAAGGGTGAAACAGACAGCATTCATTTTAGCAAGGTTACCCAGGACTTGCTTTTGATAACAATATTCAGCAAAGATGTTTCTTTAGGTTTTCTTAGACTCAAGGTTAATGAGGCCAACAGAAAAATCCAGGCGATGTTTTAGTCAGAATGCATAAACTGCCTTTTACCTATATAATTCTGGGGGTGATTAATTGGCTTTAATAAATCCTAAGAAAAAAGAAGTTCAGATTAAAATTGTTTATTACGGGCCTGGAAGAGGCGGAAAAACCACAAACCTCGAATATATTAATGAAAAATTCAAGAGCCGCATAAAAAGCGAAATGGTGACCGTAAAAACCTATGGGGACCGTACCCTCTTTTTTGACTTTCTTCCTCTTGATATAGGTACGATTATGGGGCACACAATAAAAATTCAGTTTTATACTGTGCCAGGCCAGGTTAAATACAACGCAACAAGAAGACTTGTGCTTAGAGGCGTAGATGGAATCGTTTTCGTAGCGGATTCGATGTCTTTAAGAAGAGAGATGAATATAAAATCACTTCAGAATCTTGAAGAAAATCTTCAGTCCTTCAATAAAGACATTACTAAAATACCAATTGTATTGCAGTATAACAAACGGGACCTGGCAAAACATAATATCCCCCTCCTTTCGGTTGAATCTATGCAGAATGACCTCAACTCAAAAATGAATGCACCATATTTCTGTGCCAGTGCAATAACAGGTGAAAATGTCGCCCTGACGATGAAAAAAATTATTTCCCTAACTGTAACGTCTCTAAAAAAGAAATTGGAGGATAAATAATTTGGCAGCAAAAGAAAAAGAAACAATTACTGCTGAACTGGATGATCGTCTAGACGCACTTTTTGCTGAAGATGGCCTTGAAGATGAAATAATGCCGAGCAAACCTCAAAAGGCATCGGCTATAATAAATGAAGAGCATTTTGAGGAAGGCGAATTAAAGCCGTCTGTTGCTGAAAAACTCACTGGATCTTCACCGCTTAACAACCTCAGTGCCATAATACTGTCCATGGACTGGGAAATCACAGAAGATACCATGAACAACTTCCTTTCTGAAGTGGTGTCATTAAAAGACAAATACTCGGATGACAAGATACTTTTCACCTTCTTGAAACTTCATGAGTCAGTAGGAACTTATATTAACAACAAAAAAGCTGAAGCACATCCTGAGTCCATACAGTTTCTTCATTCCGCATACACTGCTTTTGAAAAAGCAGTTAATTCATTAAATATGGAAGAGAAGGATAAGAAGAAGCTTCTGAAAGAACAAATCAACAAATTTGGGCTTTTAAAAGCAAAAATTTCCGGGCAGCAACCAGCAGATACAATAATGAAAAAATCAGCTGACGGTAAAACGGTTCTCAGCAACGAAGTTATTAACCTTATCAAGGCGGAGGTTAAGAGAATAATCACAGAAGAAATGGGGCTTACCCGGTAATTGAGAGCTTAACAAACAGCCTTAAGAGCAGTGATTAAAATACCTGCGACAGAGGGATAAAATGTATTCCGGTGATTTTAAAAACATTGTATTCAAGAGGGTGATATCTGCAAATTTCGGAGAAGTATCTCTGGACAGCAAGATGCTAACCGTTTTGATGGAGATTGACGGGACCAAAGATGTCCTTACGATAGCCTCAAATACAGGTCTTGATTTTTCACTATGTGCTGAAGTATTGAAAAAACTTGCCCGTATTAATTTAATAGAGCCGGTTAATAGCACAACAGATGAACCAAAGGAAAAGTCCATTGACGAGACTTTCATAAAAAAACTCCTTTCGGAATTTTCAATGGCTGTAGGGCCAATAGCCGAAGTAATATACGAAGACGAAGTTGCAGATATGGGAGAATCCATTGACGATTTTCCCCAGAAAAAAATTGTGGAACTTGTAAATAGACTTGCAGCCCAGATACCAAGGGATGACAAAAGGATCTCATTCAAACAGGCTATGGCAAACGCCATTAAAGCCTTGAAAATATCTTAATATCTCAAGGAGTTTTTTTCATGACGCTTATTTGTGAAGAGTGCGGGAAAATTTACCACATTGACCCTGAAAAACTCAAAAGCAAGCTCAAGGGAGATGTTGCAAAAACAAAATGCCATGTCTGCGGTCATGTAATTGTCATCACAAAAAATGCACTTGACTCTGCTGATTCCGGAGTTTTTACGGATGGCGAAGTACAGGTTCATTATTCAGGGAGCACGTCTAAAAAAGAGATTCCCGATCTTGATCTGCCTGATAGTTCTGAAGCAAGTGGCACTGACAGTTTAGCCGAGGTTAAAGCAGCCCCGGAGTCCGTATCCAAGCCAAAGCAGGTTAGAGCCAAAACACTTACAAGTTCAGCCACCAGAAAGTCGGGATTCGGACTTAGATCAAAAATGTTTGTCCTCTTCCTGATTATCCCGATTCTGATTATGGCGGCTACAGGCGCGTTTACACAGAAAAAGCTTAATGAACTTTCTGAAAAGATTACATCTGAAAGTACCCAGATAATCACTAAAATTGCTGAAGAGATAATTTCAGACAAATCAAGGGCAGCGGCTCTGCAATGTAAAATATATCTTCTCAGTCACCCTGACCTTACCACAGACAACTTCAATTATGATCTGGAATTCAAGAGAATCTCAGTTCAAAGAATAGGTATTACCGGTTACACCATTCTCTTTGAAAGACCTGGGCCTGATCAAGGCGATGAGGGGTTTGTAATATGGACACACCCAAACCCTAAACTCATAGGCCGTCCAGCTCTTAATATTTTAAAAGAACAAACCGGCGACGACTTCCCTAAGCTGATCAAGCTTCTTGACAGAGTAAAACAAGGTAAAGAAGCCGGCGGGTACTACAGATGGAAGGAAAAAGACAGTGACTTCAGGGACAAGTACATGGCTTGTGCTCCAATAGAAGGAACTCGTTATTTTATAATGAGTACAGCCTATATTGATGAATTCACCAGCCAGGTAAACAAGCTGAAAGAGGACACAAAAGCGGTTACGTTTGACACTCTTAAAATCAACATTGCCATCCTCATAGGCGCAATGCTCATCATGGGTATTATAATTACAGTTTATGGTTACAGAATCACCAAGAACATAAAATACCTTACAAATGCGGCTGACAGTATCAGCGTAGGAGAGCTTGACACAGAGATCAATCTCAAATCCACCGATGAAATAGGCGCGCTTGCAGAAGCTATTTCAAGAATGCAGGACAGTCTGCGTCTGTCTATAGAACGATTAAGAAAAAGACGATAAATATGCCTTCATTATATAAAGATACGAAACGGATATTGAACTAAAATGATTGTATTTCCTTGTGACAGACCGATTATAAAGGATTTGAACAGCTATTACCTGATCATTGACAAATTCCTTGAGCATTACCAGGGATTTCTTGGCAGCGGCGGTATATATTTCAACGCTCCTTCTGCTGCAGGGATAGTTTTATTTGACGAGTACAGATTTCTTAATGCTGAATACTTTGATAAATTTGAAAAATTGAACGGATCAAAAGCCTTTGATAAAATACTGCAAACTTCGTCTGAAAAGAATTTCAATATATCTGTGTATGAAATAGATATGGACTCAGTATATTATTGGGCGCACATCCCGGAAGCCAATGTACTTTACAAGGATCTGAAGTCTGAATTTACGGACATTTCAATCTTGGTTGAAAAAATGAAGTCCGAAAGACTTACAGGTTATATTGAAATTACAGGCAATGCTAAATCAGAAAGCAGTTATATCTTTTTTAATAGTGGAATTATCGAGGCTTCAAAAAAAGATTCCTCAGACACCACCAATAATCAAGATAGCACAATTTCAATTATTGCCAACTCGTCTGAAAGTGGCGGAATTTTCCATGTTTATCAGGTGCAGCTTGAAAAAAAGCTTGAAGAAATAAATTTCATGCATTCAGGAAATAGACAACAGAAACAGGTTGTTGCGGCCAAACAGAAAAAAGATGTGCCGATCCCTCCTGTTAACCAGCCTCAGAAAAAGGTATCCCAGGATTATTTTATTGAAATGCTGCAACTTCTTCTTCAAATGCTTGAAAAAATAATAAAAGCTAACAAGAAGATAAAAATAGATTTTGAAACCTTGCTCAAAAAGATTTTTGTGGAAAAGGTTGAAAAGTATGATTTTCTTGACCCTTTTGCTGCCGAGCTCATTTATGAAAACGGAAGATTAAAGTTCTACGGAAAAACTTCGGACAAGGAACTTGTTACTGCTGTTTTGGAATGTGCCCTTGAGGTTGCTGAAAGGACGGGCGTTAAAGGGGTACTCACAAAGAACCTGGCACCATGGATCAATAAATACGGAAATGATCTGAACAAATTCAATATAAAACTATAAATGGTCACTTATATGGATATAACAGTAATGCTGAATATTTTCAGGAGACTTAAACATAATGATTAGAAAGGTCCTGATCGCAGATGATGATCAAACCCTGCTTAAATTATTATCAAAAAAATTTGAAAAATTCAGCGGCGTCTTTGAACCGGTTTTAGCTCTGGATGGCATCAACGCTGTAAATATACTTGAAAAAGAAGCTGTTTCGCTTGTCATTTCTGATCTTCAGATGCCAAGGCTTGACGGTTTTGCGTTGCTGAGCCACATTAAAGAGTTTTATCCTGATATACCAGTGATAATAATAACGGCTTTCGGTAAACCCAAGTCCAGACAGGTCATCCTGAGCCAGGGAGCAGTTGAATATTTAGAAAAACCGATTGTTATAGACGATCTTGCGAATATGATTCTCAAGTATCTTAACAAAGAGACCGAAGGCGGACTTCTAAATAATGCTTCTCTTGAAATGTTCATACAGCTGATAGAAATGGAGCTAAAGACCTGTACCATAAGGGTTAATGACAAAAAAAGTGACAAAAAAGGTGTCCTCTTTTTTAAAGAAGGCGAGCTTGTTGACGCCAGAATAGGAAAAGCCCACGGGAACCAGGCTGCCTATAAAATATTTGCCTGGTCAGAAGTATCAATTTCGATAGAGAACCATTGCCTTCAGAAAAGACGTATTATAGAAGGAGACCTTCAGGCAATTCTGCTCGAAGCAATGCGCCTGAAAGACGAATCAACGAATGACGGGCTCTCCCTTGATGAAGATGATGAAATAAATTCTGTTAATACAGCACCCCAAAATGCTCAGCCTTTAGGCATCTTAAATAATCAGCCGGTCATAGAAGCCCCAGTTATAAGTCCTATAAAAATACTTGAGAACAAACTGAAAAAATCGGCAAAAGCCGCTTTGGGAATTGAAAATATAAAAATAGAGTCAGAAAAGGAAGCTCTACTTGAATATATAGCAATGCTTGGCGAGCTGTTTAAGTGCGGATCGTTGAAACTGATTTCTATAGCAGAGAGTGATAAACCTGAAAAAATTATCGTGCCTGGCAATGATATCATTTCAATAGAACTCGGCCCCAAGTCGTCAAGAGATGACATAATAAAAATATTAAGCTAATTTTTGCTATTGAATATAATTGTAAGGCCCTACTCCCATAAGCAAAATTACTGATAGTGTCACACACCACATAGGGTTATACCCTGAAAAGGGGAAAGCATATTCTTATGAAAGAGGCTTTTAAAAACATTATCGAATTTACTGATGTTCAGGCAATATTCTATATAGGTAAAAAATCTGAGACCGTTCATATTTCGGAAGGCTTTCAAAACGAATTTGAGTCAGATAATCTGCCGAAAATAGAAGAACTTGAATCAATAATCAAGAATATTGGGAACCTCAATGAGGCAGAACTGATATTCTCTGAAAAACGCATTTATATCAGAAGAATTGAAGACTGCCATATTGTAATAGTGCTGGGATTTATAACCCCTACCCCAATGCTGCAACTGAACTGTGATATAAGCATACCAGAACTCTCGAAGCAACAGAACAAATCTAAGGGTTTCAGCAGATTTTTCAAAAGATAAAAGTATTATCGGCAGGGACGACTGTCATCATTTTTTAAGATTACATTTCATAGAGACATACTTAAGTAGATTAGCAGGGAAATATTTATGTCCGAAGAATTAACTTTTTCTCCAAGCAGTATTGATTTATCCACTAAAATATCTGAAGCAGAAGCCTATCATGCGCACGGTCTTTATGAAGAAGCTCATCAGATCTATGAGAGTATTCTGTCAGATGCGACAGACATCCCGGAAGACATCAAAGATTCCATCCTCGATAGGATAAACGCTCTTGAAGCCCACATCAACGACGCCAGCCAGTTTGACAAGCAGATGCTGACTGCCGAAGATGTTACGATTATAAAAGGTGCGTGGTCAGCAAAAAGCTCCGCACCTGAAATAATAGCCAGCGCAGATTCCTTCATCGAGCTTGAAATGTACAAAGAAGCGCTGTCTGAATACAAAAAACTGTTTGCCTTAAATCACCCTGTCAATGAAATAGCTGATATGATAGCGGAATGCGTCCTTAAGCTTGACTCATCTGCCAAAGCTTATGCAAGAGTAGACGAGCTTTCAAAGGATCTTGCGCTTTCGCCCCAGGATATTTTCAGCATTAAAATTGTGTTTGGAAACAAACTGCAGGAAAAAGGTCAGAGTGAACTGGCCCTTGAATTTTTTGAATCCGCAAAATTCATAAATCCGAATGATGCTGAGCTTGATGACAAAATCAAAAAGATGAAAGGTGAGAAGCAGTACGATTCAAGGTACGGCTACCTTTTAGATGAAAATATAGTTACAACGACCCAGCTCCAGAATGCTCTTGGGATATCCAAAAAAGGAGGCAAGAGCGTTGAATTCATCCTGGCTGAGAACTACCGAATCAAAAAAGAGGAAATCGGTAAATCACTTGCTCTTTTTTACAAATGCAAGTTCAGGGATTTTGATCCTGATATTCAGGTACCATATGAACTAATCAGAAAACTTAAAAAAACATTCCTGGTACAAAATACTTGGGTACCAATTTCATGGGACCTGAACAAAGTAGATGTGCTGATTGATAACCCGGCAGACATAATAAAAACAGATCAGATTCCGTCTTTGATTGGCGCAAAAAAAATAAGTTTTCATGTTGGAATCAAAGAGGATATCGAAGCGTATATCAGTCTTTTTTATGACAGCAAGCCGGAAAAAAAATCAACGTCGGAGACAGTATCTGAAAATGAAAATTTCGACATGCTCCCTGATATTGAATTTGAGGACGATGACGAGCATATTGATACAACGACTCTGGATGTTGACGAATCTTCGAGCCAGATAGTAAAAATGGTTGATCATATCCTGGTTACGGCCTACCGCAGGGGAGCCTCGGATATTCATATAGAGCCTTCTCCGGTAACAAAAAAAACAGGAATAAGATACAGAATTGACGGTGTGTGCCAGGAAATTCTCCAGGTACCCAATTCAAGCGCAAAAGCCCTCATCTCTCGAATAAAAATTCTGGCCAATCTGAATATTGCCGAAAAGAGAATGCCCCAGGACGGCAAAATTAAATTCAACAGAAAAGGGGTCAAGCCTTTCGAGCTTCGTGTTGCGACACTCCCCACAGCCGGTGGATTTGAAGATGCTGTCCTTAGAATACTCGCAGAATCAGGTGCGATGAAGCTGAATGACATGGGGATGACTGACAGAAATCTTGAGGTGCTTAAGAGAATAATCCAGCAGCCATATGGATTGATACTCGTTGTTGGGCCGACTGGATCAGGTAAAACGACCACACTTCATTCTGCCCTTGGTCACATTAATAAACCAGGAATTAAAATATGGACTGCCGAAGACCCGGTTGAAATCACACAACAAGGATTAAGGCAGGTAGAATGCAAATCAGAAATAGGCCTTAATTTTGCCAGGATAATGAGGGCATTCCTGCGAGCAGACCCGGACGTTATCATGATAGGTGAAATGAGAGATCATGAAACAGCTTCCATTGGTATCGAAGCCTCTCTCACAGGGCATTTGGTGCTTTCAACACTTCATACGAACAGCGCCCCTGAAACGATCACAAGACTTCTGGACATGGGGCTGAACCCTCTTAACTTCTCAGACGCTTTTCTAGGGGTATTGGCCCAGCGTCTTGTCCGCAAACTCTGCAACAAATGCAAGAAGAGCTACAACCCTTCAAGGGAGGAATTCAGTGAAATCGTTTCGCTATACGGAGCAAAATACTTCGAAAAGGCCGGAATTAAATATAAACCGGATATGATACTTTACAGGCCATCTGGTTGTGAAGACTGCAACAACAGCGGCTATAGAGGCAGAATGGGTATTCATGAAATGCTCGAAGGAACAAAGGATGTCAAATTACTGATTAAAAAAGCTGCGCCAACCGAAAATATTTTTCAAAATGGCGCCGAACAGGGAATGACAACCCTCCTTCAAGACGGTCTGCTGAAAGTTTTCGCGGGTTTTACAGATGTTAACGAGATCAGAAGAGTTTGTGTCAGTTAATATTTTACAATAGCAGGTAAGTTTATGAGCGAAAGGATTTTTGCTAACCAGGATGGCACCACGACAATAATATGCCCGCAATGTGGCAAACTCAAGCAGGCTGATGTATCCAAATATTTAGAGTTAAAATCAACTGTGCGACTAAAATGCAGATGCATCTGTGGTCATTGTTATGTGGCCGAACTTGAAAGAAGAAGATACATAAGGAAAAAATCAAACTTTTCCGGCAACTTCGTAAGAACCGCAAATGCCAGGAAAGGAATAATGACAGTCTGTGACATTTCCAGATCAGGCCTCAAACTTAGAATTAATGGCACAGAGCAATTCGTGATCGGAGAAGAGCTATCTGTCGAGTTCAGGCTGGATGACACCCTTAGATCAATTGTAAAGAAAGATGTAATAGTCAGAAAAATTGAAAGCTCTTTTGTGGGTGTGGAATTCAACTCCATGGATCATTATGATCAACTCGGAGCATATCTCATGTTTAATTGACAGTTAATCAAAAATTCAGATATACAGAATCCCGTGTGCATATGCCCGCGGGATTTTTTTTGGTTTTATTCCACCATTATTTGTATTTCGGATTTGATTTCAGTAAAGCCGTATCATGGAATTTGTTACTGGGTTTTTTAAAAGACTATGTTCCGGCTACGGTTAAATGCTTAACTATTTGTAACTATTCAGTTAGTAGCTTTTTAAAGGGATAGCTTTATTCTTGGAAAACCCTTTTTGTAAAAAATGTTTTCCAAACCTTTCCCAAAATTTTTTTTATGATATTTTTAAGAAAGTTATGCACAACGGATTCAGACAAAAAATCCAAAACCTGAAGCTTTTTGCCAAGCTTTTTTTCAAAAAAGCGTCCTTTTAAAAGGTTGAATTTCATATTTGGTGAATAGATACAAATATTTAGAAAAATTTGTTTTTAGTTTATTCCCTTGGGGGAATTTTTTGCAAAAAGTTCCTTTGTTTTTGGTATTATACGTCATTTTCAATTTTCGCAACGGCCCTTGGGCGCTGATTTATTAGACGCTGGAGTGTAAATGGGCCTCATTTGAAATCTGGAGGCCTGTCTGATAAAAACAATATACATAGATAAACAGTTCAAGGACTTGAAAGAAACAGAAAAAATCCTGGATAATTTTGATAAAGACGTACAAATCAAAATAACAGAAAATACTTCTGAGGTTTTTAAAATTATTCAGTCCTCGGAAAATCCGATTCTGGCGGCAAAAGAAATTCTTTTACTGACTTCAAACAAAGGTGCTTTTGTAAGGGAGTGTCCCGGCACATCAAATTACAGGTGCTGTGGTTACAAAATTCTTCATATCGGATCTTTCTGCACTATGGACTGCTCTTATTGCATTCTACAGTCATATTTTCACCCCCCGCTTCTGCAATTTTTTTTAAATCACGATGATATGATTCAGGAACTTGACGATAAAATATTCAACAAGCCCCAAATAAGCAGAGTTGGAACCGGCGAGTTTACGGACAGCCTAATATGGGAATACTGGACAGATCTTCCTGAAATGCTTATAAAAAAATTTGCGGATCAGGACAGGGCATGTCTCGAACTGAAAACAAAAACTGTCGCAATAGATTTTCTGAAAAATATAAAACATAATCAAAAGACTATTATTTCATGGTCCATGAACACTCCTGGTATCATTAAATCAGATGAAAGAAAGACTTCAACTCTCGACTCAAGACTTAAAGCCGCCGGCAAATGTGCATCCTGGGGCTATCCGCTTGCTTTTCATTTTGATCCTCTTTTTATATATAAAGGATGGGAAAAGGATTATGAATTTACAATAAACGAAATATTCAGACTTATTCCCTGGCAAACCATTGCGTATATAAGTCTCGGTTCATTCAGGTTCATGCCGTCGCTTAAGCCTATAATACAAAACAGATTTCCCGATTCCAAAATAGTTTACGGAGAATTTATTCTGGGACTCGACGGGAAAATGAGGTATTACAAGCCCCTAAGGATAGATCTTTATAAAAAAATAGTTGGGATGATCAAAAAACATGCTCCTGATTTATGTCTGTATTTCTGCATGGAAGATGACGACGTATGGAGCGAGGTCTTCGGTTTTATTCCTGAAGCTCCAGGTGATAGTATTTCAGATATGCTCGATAAAAGCGTTCGAAATCACTGTGGGCTTACCCCTGGCCCCAATGTTGTTGAAATAAGGCAATCGTAGGTCGGATTAGGGATATATGCTTTATCTATAAATCCCGTAATCCGACGTTTGGCAAAGCTTTATGTCGGGTTACGAGCAAAGAGCGCTCTAACCCGACCTACATAAAAAATCGTTAATTCAACAGCATTGCCCCCTGGCCCTTGTCAGGAATAAAAAAGTTGAACCAGCTTTGCCAACGTAGCAAAAGTTTGATTTACGTCATTCCGGCTGGACCTATCCCGGTGAAAACCAGGAGCCTGCATCCAGAAGTATCTGGAAATACAAAGATGCCGGATCGAGCCAGGCATGACGCAGAAGCCCTTTTCTGACTTTTTTGCGAGTCCATAACATTTTGATTGATATTTTTTCAAAACCCCGGATTTTCCGATCTAAAATCATAATTTTATGTGGTTATGCTCAATTCTCAGTAACATTTGAAAGTTCATGTGCTTAACATTTTTAAAAATATCAGTTTTTTGCCTACTAACAAAACCATAAAGTTTTTGCGGAGCTTTTTACAAAAAGCGACCCGCTCGAGGCACTCGCCCTATCAACTTCAAAACAGCCGAACGAATACGCTTCGTCTGACTTTGGTCTATTGGGTTATAAAGCCTCGCCGGAGGCACTCGGCTTAACGTCGGCTTACGGACAAAGGGTGTCCTAATCCGACCTACACATCACACTTTTTTGATGGCAAATTAACCATAAAAGGCACTTCTTAACTGAAAATCAGGCAGAGCCACATAATTTTAAAATCAAAAATAATGTTTTTTTGAAGATCCTGATTAAAATGCAACAAATCCTATTCTCCGAAATCCACCTGAACCCTGACAAGATTCCCGGCTTTATTCTTAAAAAGCAGATATTTTTCTTTCAGTCCAAATCTGAATATTCTTTCTGTTATTTCTACGTCTTTCTGGCAATAACTCTGGATCAGATCAATCTTTCCTTCTTTCCACCATTTCAGGGCAAGAAGTCCTGAAGCAGATTTTTCCTCGCCCAGGGTTACTCCGGCAAGATGATCGAGGGAAAGACGATAGCCCAGTTTCTGCCTGACCACATCAAGAATATCAAGGGTTGGCAGACTCCAGAAGTCAAAATCAGAATACCCCCTTAGTACATGAAAATCGAAACGAATGATGTTAAAGCCGATCACAAGGTCAAGATTTTTAAGATGCTCTATCAAAGAATGAATCTGATCGTCATAATAGACATGAAATTCTGAATCAGCAGAATCATAGAGAACACCGCAGCTTATCCTCATAAGATGGGCCTTGTCCCACCCACCGACTTCCTGGGCAGATTTCTGGGTTTCAAGGTCAAGCACACCGTATCTCTGGCCTTTCATATATCGTCTGCTCCCGCTTTTGGTATCTGTTCCGCCAATCACAGTAAAAGCGGCATGATCTGAACTGTATCTTTCAAGCAGCCCGGCACTTTCAGATACGGCTTTCTGTTCAGGACACCCAGCAAGGATTAATTTCGACAAGAAAAGAGCTGCGAGCTTGTCTATCGGCCTGTTCCCGGAGCCGCACTTAGGAGAGTGCACGCAAGCCGGGCAGCCTGTCTCACATCTGCATTTTGATATAAGAATCTCAACTTTTTCAAGAAGCTCACATATTCGGTCAAAGGCAGAGCGAGAAAGCCCCATTCCTCCAGGAAAACCATCATACACAAAAACGCAGGCCTTTCCTGTTTGGGGATGAAAAGGAATCGATATGCCGCCGAAATCATTTCTGTCCGCCATTACGAGCATTGGAAGAAGCCCTATCATGGCATGTTCGAGCGCGTGGATCGCCCCCATGAAATGCATTTCTTCGGATACAAGCTTTTCCTTAAGCTTTTCAGGGATCTCTATCCAGAACCCTTCTGTTTCAAAGCTTCTGCTCGGAAGATCCAGCTGATTGATGGCGATGAGTTTCTGCCCCTTAACAAGACGTTTTTCATAGGAAGTAACCTGTTCGGTTACCTCTACCCTTCCTAAAAAAACTGCAGCAGATCCGGCAAAAGAACTTTTTTCAGCCGATACAATCCTCGTATCTTTGATATTTCTGGATCTTGTGAAAAGATGCGGGCCTGTTTCAGAAACCATAACAATGGCCTTTTTAAAATCAAGCTCAGTAACTTCGTAATGCTCGCCCCTGTGAAGATAGATTGCTCCTGGATGGGTGTCTGAAAAAACCCTGTGTCCGTCAATGTCTCCGATAACTTCGGAAGTTGCCTGATTCATTATTTTAAATGAACTTCCTATGCCTCTTAAATTTAAACTCCGCTGGGGATATTTTCTTGCTGATAAAAGAGTTTCACCGCCTGCACTTCTGAGAAGCTTTCCTTCTGACTCAAGCTCCAATATTGCCTGAGCAATCTTATCGCCTGAAAAAAATTCTGTCTTCCCAGTTTCAATCAAATCAATGGGAAGCTCAGATGCCGCGCATTCGAGATGGCGCTTCATTATTACCGAATTGAGTGGATTGATGACCGCCTGCTCAGGCGGCATATCAAAAAATGAATCAGGCGATGACATTATATACTGATCAAGCGCATCTTCTCCGCCTATCAGAATCACCGCCGAGGATCTGTTCCTCCGCCCTACTCTTCCCGCCCTCTGCCAGGTGGACATGACAGTACCCGGATATCCGACCAGAATACAGATATCGAGTCCGCCGATATCTATCCCAAGTTCGAGAGCACTCGTGGATACAACAGCGAGAAGTTCTCCGGATGACATTTTTTTCTCTATGTCCCGCCTTTCTTCTGGAAGAAATCCAGCCCTGTAAGAACTGATCCTTTCCCTGAACTCGCCGGAGTTCCTTGAAGCCCAGAGAGCTATCAGTTCTGTCATTTTCCTTGACTGACAATATACGATTGTCCTCAGATTCCTTGCCATTGCGGATTTTAAAAGGGAAATCGTGACGGACGAGCCTTCCTCAAGTGCATTAATCATCACAAAATGCTTTTTGCCCTGGGGCGCCCCGCTTTTTCTTATTCCCTTGACCCCCCTTGCAACAAGCTCAGATGCAAGATTTTCAGGATTGCCGATTGTGGCCGAAATCATTATGAAAACAGGGTCAGATCCGTAATATCTGCATATTCTGCGAATCCGTCTCATCACCCAAGCCATATTAGATCCGAATACGCCCCTGTAAGTATGGATCTCGTCGATGACAACATATTTCAGATTTTTCAAAAAAGGCTCCCACAAATGATGATATGGGGCAATGGCGAGGTGGATCATTTCAGGATTGGTAATCAGAATATCAGGCGGATTGTTCCTTATTCTGCGGCGTTCTGAATCTGTGGTGTCACCGTCATATATTGCGGATCTGATGCCTGACAGAGGCCCGAACGCAGAGCTTATCCTGTCTATTATTTTCATCTGATCCTGGGCCAGGGCCTTTAGAGGAAAAAGATATATGGCTGTCGAAGATTTTGATGATGCGAGATTCTCGATCACAGGAAGATTATAGGTCATGCTCTTGCCGCTGGCTGTGGGTGTCGCAACTACTATGTCGATCCCTGCCCTTACAGCTTCAAGTGACTCTATCTGGTGGGAGTATAGACGCTCGATACCTTCCCTTTTAAGAAAAGTACCCAGATTAGCTGAAAGACCGTGTTCTTTATCCGCAAACTCGGCCACGCATGGCTGCATTACCCTGTGAGCCCTTATCTGCGGAGCAAGCCTGTCGTAACCAAGTAAAGCCTCTATGTATTCGTCAACCAGATCCATAAAACCTAAATTTCAAAAAAAGCAAAACAGATCGTTTTCTTAAAAAATGCTCCACAAAACTTGACAAGGTCGCAAAAAGTTAGATTACCGTCATACCGGCACAGGCCGGAATCCAGAAGTGGCTGAAATTACAAAGATGCCGAATCAAGTCCGGCATGACGATAAAGCCATTTTTTGACTTTTTGAGAGTCCATCAAACTTGATGTTAATATTTATTTGCTCCCCCAAACACGATCAAAAAAGAGGTGATCAGAAAAAAACATCATTGATAGTCATATCCACAAAAAGCACATCTTCATTGGCTCTTGCGAAAATATCCCCGAAGGTGGATGCCACAGGTCTTGAAAGAATAACCTGAACCCCTTCCCTTTCCTCATATTTTTGAACATCCTCTGAAGAAGCGGCCAGCAGAAAACATCTGCCGGCTCGTCCGCCTTTAATAAACTGTATCTCGTAAAGAAATTTCATGTTCAGGTGGATTCCTTTCTTTTCATTAATCATAATCAGTCAATTATTTAAGCATATATGAGCTATCAGATGAGAATGGCGCCAGCATAATTGACAATTCTATCCATAAGCATTAACGTTGGTTAATCCCACAAAAAAACATGGAGAACTAATCTTTTACCACTGTTTTTGTTTCACTCAAACACCTAGTTAACAAATCAAAATGGAGAAAAAAATGAAAAAGATTCTTGTATTTATGGCAGCATCTCTTCTAATCGCGATCCCGGCGTTTGCAAAGGAACTCAAACTCGAAAAAAAAGCCGGAGACAACACAGTAACACTCACCCTTGAGAAAAACCCACCTATAACTGGTGACAATAAGGCTGTTATCGAAATCAAGGACTCTGCCGGAAAGATTGTAAAAAACGCCCAGGTTGAATTAAATGCATCAATGCCAGCGATGCCTGGAATGCCTGCTATGAAAAACACTTCAAAAGTGCAGGCGGGCGCTGAAGCCTATGAGACAATGATCAACTTCTCAATGCCAGGATCATGGAATATTGAACTTAAACTCAATATAAACAACCAGAAACAGGTCGTTAAATACAATGTTGATGTCAAATAGAAATGACACACATGACATAATCGTTTCCTCTCTGAAACGTCTTGCAAATGTGGCGATACTCAGAATTCTGTTACTGACCATTTTAATGGCATTTCTGCTTGTCCCCGCAGGCGCGGTGTATTCCTATGCCGAAACCCTGAAACTTAAAGATCTGATAAAAGAAGCCATTCAGAACAGCCCGGATCTTGCTGCAATGAAATCAAAGGCTTCAGCCTCAACCCACAGAGCGCCCCAGGCAAGAAGCCTGCCTGATCCGATGTTCATGGTTGGCTATCAAAATGATGGAACAAGATCATATTCTTACGGTGAAAAAGACTCGCAGTGGATGTTCACTGCATCCCAGATGTTCCCATATCCCGGCAAGCTCGGTCTTAAAGGTGAAATGGCTGAAAAGGAATCCGAAAGCCTCAAATATGAATCAGAAATGGCGGAAATTAATCTCATCCAGAGAATAAGAGAACTCTATAGCGATCTTTTTTTAGCATACAAAGAGCTTGAGATAACCGGATCCCAAAAGATGCTTTTCGAAAAAATCGAAGAAGCTTCTCTTGCAAGATATGCATCAGGCATGGGAGGTCAGCAGGATGTGCTGATGGCTCAGACCGAAAAATACATGCTCATGGAAAATGAGGAAATGCTTAAAGCAAAAATATCATCCATTGAAGCGATGATTGCAAACGGAATCGGCAGAAATTCCTTGGAACCACTTGGAAAGCCTGATGAACCTGAATTAAAAGATTTTAAATTAACTCTGGATGAAGCAGTTAAAAAAGCCATGGAGAACTCTCCTGAGCTGAAAGCAAGACAGAAAATGGCAGAAGCTTCTGCTGCCCGTCTTGGAATGGCTGAAAAAGAATATTTGCCTGACATAACTCTTAGTGCAGGTTATTCATTAAAAGGCGGCGGATATGAAGACATGATAAATTTTTCAGCAACCGCCAACCTGCCGATTTTCTTTAAAACAAAACAGCGCGAAGGAGTTTACGAGGCTAAAAAACTCCAGGAGCAGTCAAGGCATGAAACAGATGCTGCAAAATTAATGATTACAGCAAAAATCAGAGACAATTATGCCATGCTCAAATCCTTTGATAAGCTCACAAATCTCTATAAGAATACAATCTTACCAAAAAGCAGACGGGATTTTGAACAGAGCCTCGCAACTTTCTCATCAGGGAAAACAGAAGCTTCCATGGCTATAGAAAAATTAAAAAAACTCATGGATTCTGAAACTGCACACTGGAAAAACATGAATGAAAAAGAAAAGGTAATCGCAAGGATTGAAGCACTGGCGGCAATTGCAGTGCCTGAAAACTATCTTGGGGGTGGGCTTAAATAATAATGCCTCAGGGGAGGCAATGTGCCCCTTATAAACCAAAGATAGACAAGAATTATAAGGACTTTTAATGTCACCGTTGTTATGGAGAGTGCCTTGTATGGTCAATTTGGCATCAAAAACCAGGCAGATTCGTAGGTCGGATTAGAGCGTCCTTTGCTCGTAATCCGACATTCAACAGAATGCCTCCGGCGGGTCGCTTTTTGAAAAAAGCTCCGCAAAAACTTTTGGTTCTTATTCCACTTGATTTAAGAATTGATCACAATAGTTTTAAACTCATAATTTCAGCAAATAACAGCCTAATTCAGGTGATAATAATGAAAATCAATCAAGGCTCATCTATATTTATTTCTTTTGTTTTATCTGCCATCTTGCTTTTTGCAGGCTCTTCATCAGCCCAGACCGGGCATTCAGGCCACGGAGAACAGCAGGCACAAGAACAGAAACCACAACAGGAAGCTGTTCAAGACCAGGCGACCGAACCGGCAGAAGCGCCCAAAGTTGATTTTTCATCTGAAAAGCAGCAGTTTACAGGTGTTGTAATAAAACAGGCTGAGATAAAACCTGTAACAAGAAAAATCAGAACTGTCGGCAGAATAGAGAATAATGAAAAATCCTTTGTGACAGTAAACACAAAATTCGAAGGCTGGATTGAAAAACTATATGTTAACTCAACAGGGAAGGCAGTTACTAAAAATGAGCCGCTTGCAGAAATTTACAGCCCGGATCTTTACGTCACCCAGCAGGAATATCTGACAATTAAAAAATGGGCTTCATCGAGCAAATTTACTGATCAGAATCATGCTCATCAGGAAAATCTTCTGCAAAAAGACTCTTCTGCCCTTCTTTCTGCTGCAAAGCAGAGACTTAAATTGTGGGATATTACTGATGACCAGATAAAAGCCATTGAAAAATCCGGGACTCCCGCAAGAACCATGAAAATTTTCAGCCCGATTTCAGGATATATTGTTTCAAAAATGGCTGTTCAGGGAATGCGAATAATGCCGGGTGAAAAGCTGTTTGATATTGCAGATCTTTCCACAGTATGGGTGATTGCAGATGTTTATGAAAATGAAATTGCATTTATAAAACAGGGGCAAAAGGCAAAAATAAGCCTCAGCTATTTTAAAGGCAAACCCATAGAATCAGTAATTGATTATATTTACCCGGATCTATCTCCTGAAACAAGAACCGTAAAAGTGCGCTTTGTTATTCAGAATCCTGATGAAGCTCTTAAGCCCCAGATGTTCACAAACGTCGAACTTGAGACTGATCTTGGAAACAGATTAGTTATTCCTGAAGAGGCTGTTATAGATACAGGAATGAGGAAGCTTGTTTATATTTCAAAGGACAAGGACAGTTTTGAACCTCGTGAGGTTGTAACGGGCATAACTTCTGATGGAATGGTTGAAATAGTTTCGGGCTTGAAACAGGGAGAAAAAATTGCGGCTACCGGCAACTTCCTTATTGATTCGGAAGCCCAGCTAAAAGGAATTATTCCAGCGGACAAACACTGATTCATAAAATGGCTAATAAATATAGGGCCAGCTCTTATAAAAGCAAAATTTTGGGGAAGGCAAGCTGGTGAGCAAGCCTTCCGGCTTGAGCATCCTACGTCCAGATTGTTATAGATTGAAGGTTTTTTATTGATGGTTTCATGTTTTTCAAACAGGCATCTTCCTTCAATAATCTAAAATAAAACTTCTAAAATCATTAAGTTTTTTGATTACCATTTTTACTCCGCCATGCTTATCTTAAGGCATGTGAAAGATTATCCAGATATGATGGAGGTGTAGCATGGCAAAAAATATGATCCAATTTCAAAAAGGAAAGAGTATTCACGAATTCCTGTCCGAATATGGGACCGAAGATAAGTGCCAAGACTCATTATTCAGACTTAGATGGCCGCATGGTTTTAGTTGTCCGAATTGCGGCGGTTCGAAATTTTGCGAGCTCAAATCAAGAGATCTGTACCAATGCCACAAGTGTCACCATCAGGCGTCGGTAAAGGCC